>MWAX01000147.1 GCA_002068775.1 Actinobacteria bacterium ADurb.Bin346
ATGATTTTACCATTATCAAGCCTGGCTTCACCAAGGGCATAAAGCTGCTGCCCTATTGGTATTGTCCTTTCAACCAATTTAAATCCGAGGGTGCGTACTCCCATAGCATTGTAGCGGTAATTACTAAAATAACTGTAATCCTTTAGGTTTGCCAGTGGTTCGAATTTATTCAAAGTCTGCATGCTGTCAAGCTGTATTCCAGACTGGCTTATATCGATATGCACATTATCTGAAGACCCGGGTTCTTTAATTATCACAGGCTCAGAGCTTTTTTCGCTTGTCATGAGTGCTTCATTATTTTTTATGGTCTGATTCGTTCCTGATTTATCTGTAGTTATTTTTTTTTCTTCATAGACCTGATAGAGATCCGCACTGTAGTATGCAACATCTTTTCCTGAGAAAGGCGCTTTTAAGGGTATTTCTGATGCTGCCATTCCTTTCAGCTCTACGTAATGCCTGTACCCTTCAAGCCCGGCTGCCTTATTGCTTTCAAGGATTCCTTTCAGCTCGCTAATTGCGGTCGTTTGCATGAATCTGATTTCCAGATTCTTATTTTTTATTTTCAAGGGCACAAGAATCGCCAGAAGAGCGCCAAGCGCTAACATTATTGCACCGATTATGATACCAGCCATAATTAATTACCTCCTGCCTTTTTAAAGGCTTTCAATAAAAGTTAATTATTGTCTTTTTTATTTACAGGATTAAAAATTCCTTTACCTCATTTTTGCTTCATTCTTTCAGGAGCTCTTCTTTTAAGCGTGCAATTTCATCATCCGCAGCTTTTTTCTTCTCCATCTCTATAAAGGGGTCTTTCTGTTTGGCGTCAATTCCTGATATCTCAAAAGCTGCATCTGCCTGTGCTTCCTTTTCTGCGATTTTTTTCTCCATCTTATCCATTTTGGCAAAAGCTCCTGAGCTGTCCAGGTCACCCACTGCTTTGGACACTTCCTGGCGCGCGCCTGCCACTTTGTCCCTTGCAATAAGAAGGGATTGACGTGTTCGCGCTTCAGCAAGCTTTGTTTTAAGAACTTCGACCTGTTCACGGAGAGTAGCGAGCTGAGAGGAAATTTCCGCATGCATATTTTCGTATTGCTTTATATTTGCATCTGACTTCAGCTTGCTGTCGACCGCCTGCCTGGCAAGATCATCATTTGAATCTTTAAGGGCAGTTTTAGCCCTGTCTTCCCACATTTTTGACTGGGTTTTCGCTTCCTCAAGCTGCTTCAACATCTGCCGCTCGCTTGCCATAACTGAACCAAGACCCTGCACAGCATTCCTGAGCTGCTCTTCCATATCTATAATTATCTGTTTTACCATTTTTTCAGGATCTTCTGCTCTGTCAATGAGATCATTAATATTTGCCTTGAGCAGGTCGGCAAGTCTTGCAAAAATAGCCATCTATATCTCCTCCTGTCTTAACTCTGTTTCTTATAAAGTCTGTTTTACATCGATTTGATTTTTTCTATTATAGCATCTGCCATCTGGCTTGTCCCTACTGCAGTAGGATCATCAGCCACGGGTTTCATGTCATAAGTGACATTTTTTCCTTCTGCTATGACCCCTGCAATTGCATTTTCCATAATAACTGCACATTTTTGTTCCCCAATGTACTGAAGCATCATCACTGCTGAAAGCATCTGGGCAACAGGATTGACCTTATTCATACCCTTGTATTTTGGCGCACTTCCATGCGTTGGTTCAAACAGCGCTATGTCTGTGCCAATATTGCCTCCAGGCGCAACTCCAAGCCCTCCGACAAGCCCTGCTGCCAGGTCAGAAAGGATATCTCCATAAAGGTTTGGAAGCACCATTACGTCATAAAGCTCCGGTTTCTGGACAAGCTGCATACACATATTATCGACTATCCTGTCTTCAGACTCTATGCCCGGATAATCTGCTGCAACCCTGCGAAATATCTCGAGAAAAAGTCCATCGGTATATTTCATTATGTTCGCTTTATGCACCCCTGTTACTTTTTTCCTGCCGTTTTTTACTGCATATTCAAACGCAAACCTTATTATTCTTTCAGAGCCTGTTATTGAAATCGGCTTAATTGAAATACCGCTGTCTTTTCTTACCGGAGTGTCGTTTATGCCTGCAATAAAATCTATCAACTTTATTGTATTTTCCTTCCCCTGCTCAAACTCCACGCCTGCATAAAGATCCTCTGTGTTTTCCCTTATTATTACAAGATCTATATTGTCATACCTGCTGCGCACTCCTTTATAGCTTTTACATGGCCTTACGCATGCATAGAGATCAAAGATTTTGCGCAGTGCAACATTTACACTTCTAAACCCTGTTCCAACTGGAGTGGTAATAGGACCCTTCAGTCCTATGCGGTTTTTTTCAAGGGATTTTAAAACCTTTTCCGGAAGCACTGTCCCTTCCTTTTCATAAACTTCGGCGCCCGCTTGGACTATATCCCAGTCTATTTTAACTCCAGTTGCTTCAATGACTCTTCTCGTTGCTTCTGTTATTTCCTGCCCGGTACCATCACCGGGTATCAAAGTGATTTTATGGCTCATAAGTTAAACCCCCTGTTCTTAGTTATATGCTCGACCAGCCCGCCCTCTGACAGTATCTTAATCATCACTTCAGGCAAAGGATTGAACTTAAGTTCAATATTTTTTGTCTCATTTTTTATAATGCCATTTTTCAGGTCTATTTTCAGTATGTCGCCTTCATCAATTTTATCTGTATCACAGACAAGGACCGGCAGGCCTATATTTATGCTGTTGCGAAAAAATATTCTTGCAAAAGATTTTGCAAGCACCGCACCGGTACCGGCTATCTTTATAATAGCAGGCGCATGCTCCCTTGATGAGCCAAGTCCGAAGTTTTTGCCTCCAACTACAAAATCCCCGGGCTGGATCTTTTTTGCAAATTCAGGATCAGCATCCTCAAGCACATGCTTTGCAAGCTCAGGAAGGTTTGAGCGAAGGTGGAAATACCTCCCCGGTGCTATCAGATCTGTAGAAATATCATTCCCAAATTTAAACACTCTGCCTTTAAGGATCCCTGCATTTGTGCTTGTTTGGGCGTTTGTGCTTGTTTGGGCTGTCTTGCTTTGCATTTTATTTTCCTGTCTTTTTAATTCATTTTCCATTTTTTTATTTTCACATGAATTTGCCATTTAAACGAGCACCTCCCTGGGATCTGATATATAACCTTTAACTGCGCTCCAGGCAGCTGTTGCAGGAGACGAAAGGTAAATAAAACTTTCAGGATTTCCCATTCTGCCCTTGAAGTTTCTATTCTGAGTGGAAAGGCAGACCTCGCCGTCAGCAAGTGTGCCTTCATGAACGCCTACACATGGCCCGCACCCCGGATTAATTATAGTGGCTCCTGCGTTTATAAGTTTTTCCATTATCCCTGTTTTTATTGCATCCAGATAAACGTCTTTTGAAGCCGGAACCACAAGCAGCCTCACCCATGATGCGATTTTTTTGCCATCAAGTATCTTTGCTGCAATTGCAAGATCGCTTAACCTTCCGTTTGTACAGGTACCTATAAGCACCTGGTCTATTTTTGTCTTATCCAGCTCTCTCACAAATTTGGTATTATCTACAGTATGGGGTTTTGAAATAATAGGTTCAATTTTACTAACATCAATTTCTATTGACTGCTCATATGATGCCCCATCATCGGCAAAAATATCCCTGTAGCAACCGTCCGGCCGGCCCTGTTTATCCAGATAATCTTTTGTAATGGTATCTGTTGCAAAAAGCCCTGTCTTTGCCCCTGCCTCGACAGCCATGTTTGCAATGGTAAATCTTTCCTCCATTCCAAGAGATTCCACTGTACTTCCGCTAAACTCAATAGCTTTATAAGTTGCGCCATCTGCAGTGATTTTCCCTATAAGATAGATTATTAGATCTTTTGCATAGACTCCTGCAGGCAGTTTACCATAAAAAATAACCTTTATTGTATGCGGGACCATTAACCAGGTCTTTGAAAGTGCAAACCCCACTGCAATGTCTGTTGAGCCCATTCCTGTCGCGAAAGCGCCAAGGGCACCTGACGTGCAGGTATGCGAGTCTGCGCCGATTACAATATTGCCGGGGCAGACATAAGATTCTGCAAGAATCTGGTGGCATACGCCCTGGTTTATATCGCTGAGCTTTGCCCCGCTTTGTGAAGCGAATTCACGGAGCACCTTATGTGAATCTGCAAGCTCCTTTCGGGGGCTTGGCGCTCCATGGTCAATAAAAAAAATCGATTTGGTGGGATTTGCGACTTTAGAAAAACCCATTTTTTTTATCCGGCTGACTGCAAGCGGTCCGGTGCCGTCCTGGGCCATCACTACGTCTACATCCACAATCGCTATGTCTCCTGCAGTGAGGTCCCTTCCTGCATGCTCACCCAGAATTTTTTCTGAAATTGTTTTTGGCACAGTAACTCCCTTCAACAGTTCTTGAATATTTTACTCAGAAGCTTTTAGATATCCGGGTCGTCTTCTTCCTGGTGTATCTGCTTTTTACTTATATAATCATTGTAAATATACATCAGTTCCTTATCAAAAAGAGGTCTTTTAAGATCGACGGCCATTGCTCTTGAGAGAGCAAGGATGTCGTTTGCTTCATTTATTGTAAGGTCTATTCCAAACTCCTTGAACTTATGCAGTATAGTGTGTGAGCCCGAATGTTTTCCAACTACAAGCTGCCTTGTAAGGCCGACTTCCCCCGGCTCAAACACTTCATAGTTCCTCGGATTTTTAAGCACCCCGTCTGCATGGATTCCTGATTCATGTGCAAAAACATTGGTTCCCACAATTGCTTTCCACACCGGCACAGCTCTTGCGCTTGCTCTTGCAACATACTCTGCTATTTCCCTGAACTTTGCAGTGTTTATGCCAAGATCTACATCTTCAAGATATTTAAGCGCCATCACCACTTCTTCAAGAGCGGCATTGCCCGTTCCCTCACCTATACCGCTTATGCTTGTTACAAGGCTCACTGCTCCTGCCCTTATTGAAGCAATAGCATTTGCAGTGGACATGCCAAAATCATTGTGATTATATACCTCTATTGGAAAATCCACTGTATTGAGTATAGTGTTTATCAGCATAAATGTCCTGAACGGATCAAGCCTTGATACAGTATCGCATATTCTGAACCTGTATGCTTCCCTTTTCCGGGCAAGATTAAGTACTTTTAAAAGGAATTCAAGGTCAGTTCTTGTTGCGTCCTCTGCGCTGACAATGAATTCCATGCCATGCTCTCTTGCAACACTCATAGACTCCCTGAGCTGGTTTAAAACCCATGTCCTGTTTTTGCCATATTTCACTTTTATATGCAGGTCTGAAGTTGAGATATTCAGTATCACATTCTTTATTCCACAAAGGTCGGCAATTTCCACGTTTTCCGGTGATGCTTCTATATAAGTAAAGAGCCTGCACTTAATATCAGATGCTGCGATTTCCTTTATTATTTCTCTCTCAAGCGGAGCAATCGTGGGCGTTCCTATCTCTATTTCAGGAACACCTATCTCATCAAGCATTTTAGCTATCCTGATTTTTTCATGCCTGGAAAAGACAACACCGGCAGCCTGCTCTCCATTCCTTAAAGTGGTATCTATTATATTTATTCTTTTTTCTTTATTTTCAGCAGCCATAATTATTTACCTCCTTTTTTGCCGGAAGCGGTTTTTGCCGATTGGACTCCTGCAAATGAATTGTATGCTTCTATTATCTCACTGTCGAAAAGCGCCCTTTTCAAGAGCAGGGACTTCTCCCTTATTATTTCTGCAAGCTCCGCTGCTTCTTTTTCACCAATTTTGCAGCCAAGTTCTTTAAGTTTATGCGTAAGGGTGTTTATACCTGAGCTTTTGCCTATTATTATTTTACGTTCAAGTCCCACATCTTCAGGCCCGAAAAGCTCAAATGTTTTCGGATCCTTAAGAGTTGTAGTTGCCCTTATTTCACTTTCGTACACAAAAAGGTTGGCACCAACTATTGGTTTCCATGTGGGCAAAAACCTTCCGCTTGCATTTGCAACATACTCGGCCAAATCCCTGAAAAGTTTCGTATCTATATCCATATCTACATTCTCAAGGTATTTCAGCGCCATCACAAATTCCTCAAATGAAGCATTTCCCGCACGTTCCCCAAGACCGTTTATGGTAGTATTTACATAAGTTGCTCCTGCTTTTATCCCGGCAATAGCATTTGCAATTGCCATCCCGAAATCATTGTGGGTATGCATCTCGATATCAATGCCTACAATATCTTTTATTGTCTTTACCCTCATGAATGTCTCAAAAGGATCAAGGATTCCCAGTGTGTCGCAATATCGCATCCTGTCAGCGCCAGTGTCTTTAGCGGTACGTGCAAACTGCAGTAAAAATTCCATATCGGACCTTGAAGCGTCTTCAGCATTTACCGATACATAGAGCTTATATTTTTTTGCATGGTCAACTGCTGTGCGCACGCTCTCAAGCACCCACTCTCTGCTTTTGCGAAGTTTGTGCTCAATATGTATATCTGATGAAGAAATAGAAATAGCCACTGCATCTACGCCGCACTCAACGGAATCGTCGATATCAGAAACAACTGCCCTGTTCCATCCGAGAATGCTGCAGTTCAGGTTCAGTGAAGCTATTGCCTTTATTGCTTCCTTCTCATCTCCACCCATGGTGGGAATTCCTGCTTCAATCTGATGAACTCCTATGCGGTCAAGCATTTTTGCAATATAGATCTTTTCATCGTTTGCAAAAACCACTCCCGCTGTCTGCTCACCATCACGCAATGTCGTGTCATCGATTTTTATGTTCTTTGGCTCAAGCTTTTCACCGGCTTTCATTGAAAATTCTGTAAAAAGATCTAATCCTCGCATTTAAATCACCCCGTTTTTATTTTTTATTTATTTATTTATTGTCACTATTGGCACGTTTATATTTTACAGATAATAAAACTTTTATTTAACGAAAATTTTTATATAAAATTTATAATAAGCTTAAAAATAAACAGATTTTTAAAAATATCACTCAAAAATTATTATATTTTAAATTTTAACATAAAAAAAGATAATATTACATAAACAGGACATTTGATATAAAGATTTTTAAATTTTTATAAAAAATATAGGATAAATTTCAATAAGGATTCAAAGACATAAGGCAAATCAGAAACGAAAGAACAGATGAACTCTTCAGGAGAATATAATTCTATAAATTATAATGATTTTGATCAATTCATGGTTTCAGAAAAAAATCAGGAGACATTGTTTTGTTGAAAGATTATTTAAGTGATTAAACCTGCCTTTTTATATATTTATTATTTAGCCTTTAATAACTCCAAGCGGTTCAAGCATGACTACTTTTTTTGATAATCCCGCATTGTGTGCCACTTCCACAACTTTGCTTACATCCTTATATGCTGCCGGCGCTTCCTCGGCTAGTCCGGAAAGACTCTGCGCCAGCACCACTATCCCTTTGTCCTTTAAAAGCTGCTTCTGCAGCTCTGAGCCATCTATCTGTTTTTTTGCCTGGGTCCTGCTTAAGATTCTTCCTGCACCGTGGCACGTTGAGCCAAAGCTTTCCTGCATGGCTCTCTGTGTACCTGTCATTATAAAGGAATACCTGCCCATATCCCCGGGTATTATTACCGGCTGCCCTATGTCCTTGTAGACTTCAGGTATGCCCGCGCTTTCCGGCCCGAATGCTCTTGTTGCGCCTTTTCTGTGGACACAGACTTTACAGTCAGCTCCGTTTATTCTGTGTGTCTCAATTTTTGCTATATTATGAGAAACATCATATACAAGGCTCATGTCAAGCTTTTTTGCTGATGAGCCAAAAATGCTTTCAAAGGCAAGCCTGACCCAGTGCGCAAGACAATGCCTGTTTACCATAGCATAATTCACGGCACAAACCATTGCCCCAAAATACCTTTTGCCTTCAGATGAGTTAAGCGGCGCGCATGCGAGCTGCCTGTCAGCAATTGATGCATTTCGCCAGAAAGGTGTCTGCTGCATGACTTTCAGATAGTCTCCGCAAACCTGGTGGCCAAGACCCCTTGAGCCTGAATGTATCATTACAGTCAACTGACCCTCATAAAGCCCCATGACATCTGCAGCCCTGCCGTCATAGATTTTACTTACTTTCTGCAGTTCAAGAAAATGATTGCCTGAGCCTAAGGAGCCCACCTGGTCATTTCCTCTCTCACAGGCTTCCCTGCTGACATAATCAGGGTTTGCACCTTCCATGCAGCCGTTTTCTTCAATGCACACACTATCTTCTTCCCAGCCGTACCCGCTTTTTATTGCCCATGGCACACCGCCGGTAAATAATTTATGCATCTCATGTTTGGAAAGTTTTATCCTGCCTTTACTGCCCACACCTTTTGGTATTGCCCCGTTAAGTTTGTACATAATATCTTCCAGTTTGTTCTTTATGCTTGAAGCTTCAATATTTGTGCGCAGCAACCTTACTCCGCAGCTTATATCAAAACCCACTCCCCCGGGAGATATTACCCCATCTTCAATGCCAAATGCAGCAACTCCGCCAATCGGAAACCCGTAACCGAAATGGATATCCGGCATTGCATATGAAGCATTTATGATTCCGGGAAGCCCGGCCACATTCACTACCTGATCAATTGTATTTTCCGATCTGGCGTGCTCGAACAGAATGTCATCTGCATATATTATACCGGGGACTCTCATTCCCTTTGTGGTATCCTTTTCTATTTCCCACTTATATTCGCTAAGTCTTTTTATTTTATAATCTGCCATTTTACGTTTCACCTCATCAAATAAATTATATGTCAGTTAATATATTTAAAAAATTCATTAAACGTCACACATCAAATATGACCATTCCTGTCCAGCGGCCTTTATTTGCAAAATCCTTTTTTAATGAAAGTTTATGATAAGTAGGAGCTTTCACTGCAAGGTAAAGTTCATGAAAAGACGGCTTGATTTTCTCACCATAAACATTTGCAGATAGTTTGATTTTTTTACTCTTATTTTCTTTTATTGCCACATCAAATTTTGAAAACAGCATCTTTTTTATTTCATGCAGGTATATAAGCTTTTCAAGCCAGGCAACAAGAAGGCCTTCAACACCCATTTCCGGGCTGGATGAAATGCGCATTCTTATTTGTTTTTGCGGCTTCACTTTTTTAATGCTGCAGATAATAGAAAACATCCCTTCCGCTGCGATTTCAAAGGCTTTTTCAAGGCTCTCTGCAGTAAGGCTGATTCCGGTATCTGCCGGATGCTCTATGATGACAAAACCTTCAGTGTCTGTATCTGCTTTTTCTGTTTTTTCTTTTTTCATTTTATCATTTTAATTGGTATTACAAATTGCGCTTAAATGATTGCGCTTAAATGACGCCTGATCCCTTCTGCAAGACGTCTTATATGCTTTTTAAATAGCTGCTCTGCTAAAGCTGCAGCGATTTTTTTATAATCAGCGTATTAAATTTCCCAGCCTGATTTTTTATATATTCTCTGATTTATAATTAGGTTGACTTATGCCTTGATTTGCAGCAGGCTCTGCCTGTTTTTCTATTTCTGTCTCTATTTTAACTTAATAAATATTAGTATACAATTGTGCCAATTTTATTAATAAATATTAAAATAATGCACATAAAACTGGAAATTAAATGAAAGAGATACCGGTTATATCTTCCAAGACCCAGCGCCTGATTGGTTTCCAGGTAATGGCTGCCTTTGCTGGAGCTATTCTCACCGGGGCATTGATACTTATGATTCCGCATATGACAGTATCGGGCAGCATCAGATTTGTTGACGCTCTGTTTACATCAACATCTGCAATATGTGTAACCGGACTTATTGTCCAGGACACAGCAAAATATTTTACAGACCTTGGAAAGTCTGTGATACTGATACTAATACAGCTTGGCGGACTTGGAATTATGACTGTTGGCTCGATTTTTGGGCTTATTCTTGGAAAGAAGATACAAATAAAAGATAAGTTTTATATAGATTCAAGTTTTGGGCCCAGACAGCCTTTTAGAGCTTCGAGATTTTTCGGCATAATAGCAGTGACAACAGCAGTAATTGAGCTCACCGGCACTTTTGTTATGTTTCTTCTGTTTCATTTTAAATATGCTTATCCTTTAAAGACTTCTTTTTTATACGGGCTCTTCCACAGTGTAAGCGCATTTAACAATGCTGGTTTTGCACTTTATTCAAATAATCTTGAGGGCCTTGTTTCAGATGCAGTGGCAAACCTTAATATCATGCTTCTCATTATCATAGGAGGCATTGGCTTTCCTGTTATTTCTGAAATAATAAGTTATCGTAAAACAAGAAAATTGTCCCTGCATGCAAAAGTAGTTTTTCTTGTAACTTTCATTCTCATTTTTGGAGGAGCGCTTGTTTTCTGGCTTTTTGAATTTAAAAATCCCCAGACTCTGGCTGCAAAACCATTTGTAACCCAGGTCCTTTCGAGTTTTTTCCAGGTTGTAACAGCTCGCACTGCTGGATTTAATACTCTGCAAATTGGGAAATTAACTCAATTTACTCTTTTCTTTTTGACAATACTCATGTTTATAGGTGCATCTCCGGGGGGTACTGGCGGCGGCATAAAGACAACTACATTTGCAGTGGTGACTGCCGGTTCTTTAAGTGCGCTTAGGGGACGCAACCAGGTAGTGCTTTTCAGAAAAAAACTTCCTGACGGAGTCTTCCAGAGAGCGCTGACGGTCACATTTGCTGCAATGGTGCTGATCGTAGTTTCAACGATAGGGGTGCTTCTGCTCGAAAAATGCAGTTTGACAGAAGCAATATTTGAGGTAACATCAGCATTTGGCACTGTGGGGCTAAGTACCGGTATTACATTCGGTTTGACTGCCGGCAGCAAGGTGATATTGATACTTTGCATGTATATTGGTAGAATTGGCATCAGCACCCTTGCTCTTGCCCTTGCTATGAGAACCAGCGCAGACAGGTTGTTTCATATAGAAGAAAATATGACCATAGGGTAATTACTGAAGGTCAATTATGAAATATGTGATTTAAAAGCCGGTTTTATAGGCTTTTTATTTTTAATAAAAAATTTAATTAAAATATCTGGTAATTAAAATATCTGGTAAAATTATAAAGTCATGAAAAAACAATTCCTTATCATTGGACTCGGCAGGTTCGGTGCCAGTGTTGCCAGAACCCTATCAAAAGCCGGCCATACTGTAATCGGTATTGACCAGTCTGAAGACAGGATTCAAAGAGTGGCCTCTGAAATAAATGATGCGATAAAATGCGATGCCACTGACGCTGAGATACTCGATTCCCTGGGCATCAGGGATTTTGAAGCAGTCATTGTGGCAATCGGTGAAAAATACATCCAGAATTCCATACTCGTAACTCTTATCCTCAAAGAAAAAGGCGCAAAGAAAATCATAGCAAAGGCAGGTACGCAGACCCAGGGCAGGGTACTTTCAAAAGTCGGGGCGGACACAATTGTCTATCCTGAAAAAGACATGGGTGAGCGGGTAGCTAAAAATCTTATCAGTACCAATGTGCTTGACTTCCTTGAAGTTGGGTCAGAAATAAGCATAATAGAAATAATTGCTCCGGCAATAATGGTCGGGCATAGCCTGATTGAATTAAATTTAAGAAATAAATACGGTATTAACATAATTTCCATAAAAACTAATAAAAATGAGATAAAAAGCCCCCCTGACACCAATTACAGGTTACAACCTGACGATATAGTCACACTTATTGGAGAAAACAGGCAGCTTAAGAAACTGGGGTTTATAGAATAGATCAAATAGATTAACATTACTGCAGGTAACCGGATAGCATATTTAGATTTTTATCAAACACACAATCAATTATACCGGCGTCAAACCTTATCTAAAGTATTGCTGAGAAACTGAATAAAAAAAACAAAAAGTATATTAAAAACATAAAAAATCAATTAAAATTACCTGGTTTTATAAGTGAGTTTTAAGAGGAAAAAATGTCTGAAGAGTTAAAAAGCACTAATGGCAGCAACAGTGCTATATCAAGACTGCCGTTAAAAGAAGCAATGGCAAATGGAGATTTTGCAGTTACATGTGAAATAGGACCGCCCAAAGGCGTTGATACTGCAGAAATTTATGAAGTAGGAGAAATACTGAAAGGACTGGTCAACGGTATAAATGTTACAGACCTTCAAAGTTCAGTGATGAGGCTTGGCTCCCTGGCAGCATGTCATATGCTTAAAGATATGGGGCATGATCCTATTTTCCAGATGACCTGCAGGGATCGTAACAGGCTTGCCCTTCAATCTGACCTTCTCAGTGCATATGCTCTAGGAATCAGGAATGTACTTTCACTTACCGGTGACCATACAACAACTGGCGACCATCCACAGGCAAAGCCCGTTTATGACCTTGATTCTGTAAGCCTGCTGTATACAATGTCGAAACTTGAAGAAGGGCTTGATCTTGTTGACAATCCGCTTAAGGGCAAACCTTCCTTTTTTAAGGGGGCAGTTGTAAATCCGGGAGCGGATACAGATGCTTCTCTTAACTTGCAACTGATGAAAATGCAGAAAAAAATAGACGCAGGTGCACAGTTTTTTCAGACTCAGGCAGTATTTGATGAAAGAGTCATGGAAAAATTTGCAATTAAGATCGAAAAGCTGGGAATAAAAGTGCCTGTTATGGCAGGAGTAATACTGCTGAAATCTGAGAAAATGGCAAATTACATGAACAAGAATGTTCCGGGCATATTTGTTCCAAAAAACATTATTGACAGGATGGCTGCAACAACTGATAAAGTATCAATGTGCCTTGAAATACTTACAGAACTGATTACCAGATTAAAACCATATTGCGCAGGTGTCCATATACAGGCGCTTGGCTGGGAAAAGCATGTCCCTGCGCTTATTGAGAATGTGGGCATATAATTTTTAAAAGCCAGTATGTTTGCCTGAATTAACTGTTGAACATTTAATTTAATAGGATTGAACTATTAATGTATTTTTTTAATTTAATGATAGAATAATTTACTATAGGAAATTAGACTGATAAATAAAACAACAAGGATAATTCCTGTTTTTATACAATAAAATAAGATGCCTGAAAGGAAAAATAAGTGAATAAAAAGCTGTACGTAGGTAACCTTGAGTATTCAATAACAGACAAGGAACTGGAGGATTATTTTTCAACCGCCGGAAAGGTTATATATTCAAAAGTTATAACCGGTATGGACGGCAGACCTCGCGGTTTTGGTTTTGTTGAAATGGAGACCGAGGAAGAAGCAAAAAATGCAATGGAAACCCTGAACCAGTCAAGCTTCAAGAACAGGACAATAGTCGTTAATGAAGCAAAACAAATGAAAAGCAGCAGAGATCCTTCAGAAAGAGACAGCAGAGGCCCAAGGACTTTTGACAGAAAACCAAAAGACGACCTGAATTCAAAGCTCAGAGAGCTCAGAAAAAGATTTAATTAAAAGTCTGCTAATACAATCAGTAATTCTTGCCAGATATATGTAATACATCATATTATAAGTATGAGCATATATCTATAATACGGTGCATATTAAATATAGTTTGTTAATCCATATATCTGGTAAGAAAATATTTTTAAGACACCAGTAAATCAGCTAATAAACTGATTTATATTTCATATTGCTTAAATGATTTGATCGGCTGCTAACCTTAATATGATATCAATAAACCATGTGAGCCTTGGCTTTAATAAGAAATTACTTTTTGATGATATCTCGTTTTTAATATCACCACGCGACAGTATAGGCCTTGTCGGTAATAATGGCGCAGGTAAAACTACACTTTTAAAAATAATCCTGGGGCTGCAGTCACCTGATTCCGGAAATATTGAAAAACCTGCAGGGATAACCATCGGATATCTTCCCCAGCAGATGAAGTTTATCAACAATAAGTCTCTTTATAATGAAGTCAGGACAGCTTTTTCAGCCATAATCAAGCTTAAGTCAAGGGCTGAACTATTACATTCAGAACTTGAGATAAGAAAAGACTGTCATTCCCGCAGCTATATGGAAATAATTAATGAGCTGGCTGATATAAATGCCAGGCTTGAAATCCTGGCTGAAGCGACTGTAAATGAGCAGATTGAGAAAACTCTTATTGGGCTTGGTTTTACTCCTTCTGATTTCACAAAGCAGACAAAACAGTTCAGCGGCGGCTGGAGAATGAGGATAGAAATTGCAAAAATATTGCTTCAAAAACCGGACCTTCTGCTGCTTGATGAGCCTACAAACCACCTGGATATAGAATCCATACAGTGGATGGAGCAGTTCCTGTCTGCATACAATGGCGCGGTAGTACTGATATCACATGACAGAGCTTTTCTTGATAATGTCACCAGCCGGACCATAGAAATATCACTGGGAAAAATATATGACTATAAAGTGCCTTATTCTAAATTTACAGCTCTGAGAGAGGCAAGAAGAGCGCAGCAGATTGCAGCATATAAAAATCAGCAAAAACATATTGCAGATGTTGAACGGTTCATTGAAAGATTCAGATATAAAAATACTAAAGCAATACAAGTGCAGTCCAGAATAAAATATCTTGAAAAGCTTAAGCGTATAGAAATTGATGAAGTGGATAATTCTTCAATACGCATCCGTTTTCCTGCTGCTTTACGCTCAGGCAATATTGTAATTGAGGCAAATTGTATAACTAAAAACTTTGGAGAAAAAAATGTCCTGGAAAATGTAAGTTTTGCAGTCAGACGCGGAGAAAGAGTGGCTTTTGTAGGTAAAAATGGTGAAGGCAAAACAACATTGTCAAGGGTAATTGCAGGTGAGCTTGAATTTCAGGGCGAGCTTAAAATCGGCCATAATGTCCGGATAGGGTATTTTGCACAGAATCAGGATGAAATACTGGATGATGACTTAACTGTCATTGAAATGATAGACAGAGCAGCAGTCTGGGAAAGCAGAGCAGCACTAAGGTCCACCCTTGGAGCTTTTCTCTTCGGAGATGAAGATGTGGATAAAAAGATCAAAGTACTCTCCGGTGGTGAAAGATCCAGGCTTGCCCTTATAAAACTTCTTCTTGAGCCGGCAAATCTTCTAATACTTGATGAGCCCACCAACCATCTTGATATGCGCTCCAGGGACATCCTCAGGCAGGCTCTTGAAAACTATGCAGGAACAATGATACTTGTTTCTCACGATAGGCATTTCCTGGAGGGTCTTGTTGAAACAGTGTATGAGTTTAAGGACCATAAAATTAAAAAATATTTGGGCGGGATAGGTTATTTTCTTGAAAAGAAAAAAATGGATTCCCTGCAGCAGCTTGAAACAGGCCAGCTAAAACACGCAAGTCTGGCAGCCAGCCGGGTAAATAACAGGACCGTATCAGCACCTGACGAAAAAAAAGATTACTTTGGCAAAAAA
>MWAX01000148.1 GCA_002068775.1 Actinobacteria bacterium ADurb.Bin346
TTCCTCGAAATTATAAAAATCAAAGATATAAAAAATATAGATTCTTCTCCCCCGAAGACAGAACTTTGACTCGCCAAACAAATGCAGGAGAATAATATGCTTCAAATCATTGCTAAAATTCAGGAAGAGCTGAAACAAAATAGTGATCTCCAGACAAAGGCTTCAGGAGAGAGGTTTTTTAAAGAAGCAGTCAAAATTTATGGTGTCAAGACGGCTATTGTTACAAAAATTGCCAAAAAATATGACTCCGATATTTTGGCCATGCAAAAAAGCGAAGTATTTGCTTTGTGCGATGAACTCTGGCAATCAGGGTATATGGAAGAATCCTTTATTGCCTGCCACTATGCGTATCTTATACGTGAGATTTATAAGCCAGATGATTTTAATATTTTTGAAAAATGGGTTAATAATTATGTCTCCAACTGGGCCGCTTGTGATTCTTTGTGCAATCACAGTATAGGTTCTTTTGTTGATAAGTATCCCCAGTTTTTAGAAAGTTTAAAAAAATGGACGAGATCCGATAACCGCTGGACAAGACGCGCTGCAGCGGTAACGCTGATTATTCCTGCCAGAAACGGAAAATTCTTAAAAGAAGTTTTTGAAATAGCCAATAACCTGCTTATGGATAGTGAAGATCTGGTGCAGAAAGGGTATGGCTGGTTGCTCAAAGCCGCCAGTCAGGCCCATCAAAAAGAGGTATTTGAGTATGTAATCAAAAATAAAGCGCAAATGCCGCGTACAGCTTTACGCTATGCTATTGAAAAAATGCCAAAAGACTTAAGAACAAAAGCAATGGAGAAGTGATATGGATAAAAAAGTGCAACAATATATAGACATGCAGAAATATCCACAAAAAGAAATTTGTCTGGAGTTGCGGCAACTGATTTTGGACACTTTTTCCGGAATAGAGGAGGAAATGAAATGGGACGTTCCTGCTTATGGAAATGGAAAATATTATATTGTGGCTTTGAAAGATCATGTAAACCTTGGTTTTTCACTGAAAGGCTTGACAAAGGCCGATTATGATTTGTTTGACGGCGGTGGCAAGACAATGAAGCATATTAAAATATCATCGATAAAAGACATTGATAGAAAGAGGATAGCCGGACTGTTAAAATTAGTTGATAAAAGACAAAAATTACAGTGCTGATGTATTAAATGAGGAATGATCCTGAAAAAGTTTCTGAAGTAGTTAAAAATAAAAAGGTTAAAATTTTGAAAATCTGAGAATCAATTTATTTATAAAATCATTATAAAAAGGATTAATGTGAAAAGTATCATCAGACTTCCTCACAGGGTCTGCAAGTCAACTTGTTATATTAACGGACTTGAAGATATACTTGAATGGAAAGGCAGAAAATATCCTGATTATATGCTTTCAGTGCTTGGAGGAATGGGCGAGTTTTCATATTTCAGGTATAAAAGAGCAGAGCCGCCGGACATGGTGTATTTCGGCGCAAACCCAAAATATCTTCTTGCTGACCTTGAAAACATTATAGGGTTTAAGCAGGAAATAATTGAAGACAGGGCCTTTAAAAATACTTTTTCCTTAATAAAATCATATATTGACAGCGGACGTCCTGTAGTTGCAGGCGCGCTGGATATGTTTTATCTGCATTATTACAGGGACCTGTATAAAAAGCAGCACGTCCCGATACATTATGTCCTTGTTATTGGATATGATGATGATGCAGAAGAAGTATATGTCCAGGATTGCACTTTTAGCGGCGTTCAGGCAGTATCATATGAAGAATTTGAAAAAGCGCTTAATGTAAAAGTTCCTGGAATGAGCAGAAAAAATACAGTAAGGGTATTTAATATAGAGGAGAATTTGCCGGAAGAATTTGAGCTTGCAAAAAAAGGTTTTAACTACAGAGCAGGTAAAATGCTCGCTCCGCCTGCGAGCTTTTTAGGCATACCTGCAATGAAAAAACTTGCAAAAGAAATTTTTAAGTGGAATGACCAAGCCAGTTTCAACCACCTTGTAATGTATGCAACTGTACCGCCTCATGTCCCAAAAAAATTTGATAACAGCAATGGTATGAGAGCGTGGAAATCAGCCGTATTGGTAAATATTGGAGAAAAATATAAAGTAAAGGGCTGGATCAAAGCAGCAGGGATGTTCAGGCAGTCGGGCGAGCTTATTAAGGACATTTGCATAGCTGCAATACAGATGGATGCAAATACCATTTCAAAGCTGATTTTGGATGTTGCTGAAATAGAGGAAAAAGCATATAAGCTAATTCAAACCTGAAAATCATGTGGTATAATTCAAAAAGTGCAGAAAAATTGCTTGATAGATTGGATTTAACCACTACTGAATCTTAGCAAAGTAATGGACCCGGATACCAAAACTGCATTTTGTATAAGTTTTGGAAATTACCTGGCAAAAGGAGCCCAATTACAATGATTTCAAGAAACTATAAGGTCTATTCCTACCGCTGGATGATCCTTGCAGTATTTATGCTAATAAATATTGCAATACAAATAATGTGGATATGCTTTGCCCCAATAACTGGTCCTGCTGCTTCTTTTTATGGGGTATCGGACCTGAAAATAGGGCTTCTTGCCATGATTTTCATGATTATTTATGTCCCCATTTCCATACCGGTTTCATGGGTAATTGACACCCTGGGTTACAGAAAATCTGTCGGTATAGGTGTTGCAATAATGGCTGTATTTGGCATACTCAGGGGAGTTTTTGCCTCAAATTATATTGCAGTGCTTTTAACGACTGCCGGGCTTGCTGTTGCACAGCCATTCATGATGAATTCAATCAGCACAGTTGCAGCAAAATGGTTTCCGATAGAGGAAAGGGCAACTGCATCAGGGCTGGCTCTGGTTGCTAATTTTCTGGGAATTGCTGCAGGACAGATTCTTTCCCCGTTTCTTTTTGTAAAGTTTGGCATTTCAAATATGCTTCTAACATACGGAGGAATTGGTTTTGCCTCTGCTTTATTGTTTGTATTATTTACACGAGAGGCTCCTCCCACACCACCCTGTCCGCCGGGCATGGAGAACAGGGCATTGATGCTGGATGGGTTAAAAAGCATGCTAAAGATGAAAGATGTATGGATAATGCTGGCACTTTTTCTTGTCGGTATGGGAATATTTAATGGCATATCAACATGGATAGAAAGCATTGTCAGGCCCAGAGGGTTTTCAATTGCTCAGGCGGGAAATCTTGGTGCGGTGCTGCTTATTGGCGGTATTACAGGAGCAATCGTGCTGCCTATTTTTTCGGATAAAATGCACAAACGCAAATTATTTATGCTGATCGGGATGACTTTAAGCATTCCCGGGATGCTTGGAGTCATATTTTTCCAGGCGTACTGGCTGACAATGTTTTCAATGTTTTTTTAGGTTTTTTCCTTATAAGCCTTGCTCCTGTCGGTTACCAGTATGTTGCAGAAATAACCCATCCTGCACCGGAAGGAACATCAAATGGCATCCTTAACCTTGCCGGACAGGCCTCTGTTGTATTTATTTATGCCATGGAAGCAATGAAAGGACCGGATGGTTCATTCCGGACATCCCTTCTTGTACTTGTGGGGCTCATGGTGTTTTGTGTTTTTCTTATAATGTGGTTAAAAGAATCCTCGATAATCAGGGAAATGGCTACTGAACTGAAATAAAATCGTTGTTTTACATGGTAAATTATATTAAAAAGTCTTTTAAGATTTAAAATCATCAATGACTTCTTATTAGCTCTTTTACTTTCATAAGCCTGATAGTGTTTGATCTTTCAGTTTCGGTAAGCTTCATTGAAATTGCTTTTATGGTCTCCTCGAACTCAGGTATAAGTCTGTATTCGAGTGCATTTACTCTTCTTCTTGTTTCCTGGATCTCAGTTGCAAGAAGTTGTATTGTTTTTTCTTTTTCTGCAAGAATAAGCAGAGATTCAATGAATTTTTCAAATTTTATAAGTGAAATATCCATTTCTCCTGAGGTATTCAGAAATCCATAGGGCAATATTGTCCCGGTTATTTCTTTTTTAAAGATAGGCACTTTTACACTCATAAGGTTTTTTTCGGTGATATCAACCGAGATCTTTTTTTTAGGAAACCAGAGCGCCTGTTCTGTCTGGTATGGGCCCATTTTTGCTTTTGCGAGCATAAAACCTTCAAGTATGGTGTGAAACTCTTTTTCAATTAAAAGACGGAGTGTTTTGACTTCGTCAATCATTCCAATAAGCTGCCGCATAAGCTCATCTCTTTTATCTTTTAAAAGACGGTGACCCCGCTGAGCTAATAAGAGCCTCTTCTTCAAACGCAGCAGCTCCATCCTTGTTGGATTAATATTCGAAATCATTAATTCCTCTTAATAATAGTTCTTTATAAATTTTTATGTAGCATTAAACTAACAATAAATCCCTGTGACTTAAAAATAAATAATATAAAAAACCAGTGACAGATTTTTGTATCAGGTCGTTTGTGCTGCATCTTCTGATATAAGATCCGGTAAATATTTAACAAGGAATTCATCACTTATTCTTTTAAGCTCTTCTCTCGGGAAGATAGATAAAAGCTTCCAGCCAAGATCAAGCGTATAATCTATACTCCTGTTCTCATAATCTCCCTGTGAAACATATTGAACCTCAAAATCTTCAGCAAACTTATAGTATAGCTTATCTGTATCTGTCAGCGCTGCCTCTCCCAATATGACTGCAAGTTCCTGGACTTCTTTCCCTCTGGCATAAGCTGCATAAAGCTGATTAAAAAGATCAGCATGATCTTCGCGGGTTTTATTCTTTCCTATACCCTTATCTTTAAGTCGCGATAGGGACGGAAGTGCATCTATCGGTGGAGATATTTTTTTCTTATGAAGGGATCTTGATAGAATTATCTGCCCTTCAGTAATATAACCTGTAAGATCAGGTACAGGATGTGTCTTGTCATCTTCAGGCATTGTCAAAATAGGTATCTGTGTGATTGAACCTTTTTTACCTTTTATCCTTCCTGCTCTTTCATAAATAGATGCCAGGTCAGTATACATATAACCAGGATAACCTCTCCTTCCCGGCACTTCTTTTCTTGCTGCAGATATTTCTTTAAGAGCTTCGCAATAATTAGTCATATCTGTAAGTATAACAAGGACATGCATATCTTTTTCGAATGCAAGATACTCTGCACATGTCAACCCAACTCTGGGAGTCGCAATTCTTTCAATTGCAGGATCATCAGCGAGATTTAAAACAAGCACTGACCTCTGAAGCGCGCCTGTTTTTCTGAAGTCATTTATGAAGTATTCTGATTCTTCAAATGTTATGCCAATTGCAATAAAAACTACCGAAAATTCCTCTTTTTTACCTAAAACTGTAGACTGTCTTGCTATTTGAGCAGCAATTTTATTATGTGGGAGGCCTGCTCCTGTAAATACAGGTAGTTTCTGCCCTCTGACCAGAGTATTTAGCCCATCAATTGATGAGATCCCTGTTTGTATAAATTCATTTGGGTAATCCCTTGCAAACGGGTTTATTGGGGAGCCATTGATATCCAGCTTTTTTTCAGGCAATATTCTATCTGATTCCGTCCTCGGTTTTCCCAGACCGGTAAATACCTTACCGAGTATGTCGGGGGACAGATACATCTGAATGCCTCTTCCAAGAAATCTGACCCTGCTCTTTTCTGTATCAATTCCTCTGGTACCTTCAAATATCTGGACGAGCGCTTTATCGCCTTCGACTTCCAGCACCCTTCCGTTTCTTAAAATGCCCTCGCTTATCTCAACCTCAACGAGCTCTTCATATTTGACATTTTCAACTCCTTCTACAATAAGTAGGGGACCATAGATATTTGTTATACTCCTGTATTCTTTTAACATTTTAAAGTCTCCTGTATCTTTTCAAAAAATAAGCAGATTTTTTAAAACATAATGATTTTGTAATCATTTATATTTCTATAATAAACATTAATAATAGCTTCTAGTAATTGCCATAGAATATTAACATTGATATTTTTATTAACATTTATTATTAACATTGATATTTTTATTTAAAATTATTTCTTAGATTTCTTCCTTTGTTCTTAATTCCTCAAATTCTATATCTATCTTATCATTTATAGATTTTATCTTATCCATATTTTTATCATCCATATTTTTCATTCTTGCAATTGCTTCTTTTATTTGCATTTTTTCTATTTTATTAATATCCACACCAATATTTAAATATTCAATAGCCTGTTTATAGAAATGAATTATTATTTTCAGCATGATGTACTGTTTTTCTATGATTGTATACTTATCAAATTCATGGTATGCATTTTGTTGAAGAAAATCTTCTCTTATCATTCTGGCTGCCAGCAGAATAATCCTTTCAGCTCCGGACAGAGATTCAATACCAACAAGCCGTACTATTTCTTCGAGCTCTGCTTCTCTTTCAAGAAGTGTCATTGCTTCGGACTTCTGGCTGAAGAAATCTTCATGAATATTTTTATCAAAATATTCTTTTACAGCATCATTATAAAGTGAATATGAGTTAAGCCAGGAAATGGCTGGAAAGTGCCTGCTGTACGCAAGGTTTGCTTCAAGTGACCAGAAGACTTTTGCTACTCTTAAAGTAGCCTGAACAACCGGGTCTGAAAGATCTCCTCCGGGGGGAGATACGGCGCCAATTATGGTAAGAGCTCCTGTTATATCCTGTTTTTTCGAAAGACATTTGACTATTCCTGCCCTTTCATAAAAAGAAGCCAGTCTTGCTCCAAGATAAGCGGGGTATCCCTCATCACCTGGCATCTCTTCAAGCCTGCCGGAGATCTCCCTCATTGCTTCAGCCCACCTTGACGTGGAATCTGCCATTAAAGCAACAGAATATCCCATATCTCTGAAGTATTCAGCAATAGTTATGCCTGTATACACAGACGCCTCTCTGGCAGCAACTGGCATATTTGAAGTATTTGCAATAAGCACAGTCCGTTTCATAAGCGGCTCTCCGCTTTTGGGGTCTTTAAGTTCCGGAAATTCCATCAATACATCAGTCATCTCATTGCCTCTTTCACCGCAGCCAATATAAACGATTACATTTGCATCTATCCACCTTGCAAATTGTTGCTGCAGCACAGTTTTTCCGGAACCAAATGGACCGGGAATACACGCCGTACCTCCTTTTGCTATAGGGAAAAATGTATCAATAACTCTGTATCCTGTGAGCAGTGGTATATCGGAGTTAATTTTTTTAAAATAAGGCCGATGTTTTCTTACCGGCCATTTTTGAAGCATTTTTATATCAATAATATTAGAAGACGTCTTTATTTTTGCAATCGTCTCTTCCACGGTAAACTCGCCCTGATATATTTCTATTATTTCACCAGATACGCCTTCAGGCACCATGATATAGTGCTTTATAAGTGTTGTTTCATCTACATAACCAAGAAAATCCCCATATTCTACATGTTCATTGACTTTTACTAAAGAATTAAAAACCCATTTTTTTTCCCTTGATAGCGCAGGCACCATTATACCTCTTGTTATAAAGTCACCTGCTCTTGAATAAATGATGTCAAGCGGTCTCTGGATGCCATCATATATAGACTGTATAAGACCTGGCCCAAGCTCTGCAGTCAAAGGCATGTCTGTCCTGTAAACAGGCTCGCCCACGCCAACCCCGCCTGTTTCCTCATAGACCTGTATGGATGCTCTATCATGTGAGATCTCAATTATTTCTCCCATCAACATATTCTCGGATACAAAGACTACATCATACATCTTCGAACCGGTCATATTTTCTGCTACAACAAGCGGGCCCGAAACTTTAATGATCCTGCCTAAATTTTCCATTAATCGTCTCCTTAAAAATCCATCTAAAATATAATCAAATCTTTCTGATATTCAGTTTCAATTAAAATCGTCTCAGGTTCCAGTTAAAATAGATTCAGAAAAATATATGCTATTAAAAGACATCAGTGCCGGAAGCCTTAATTATTGCATTTCTTAAAACTTCGATAGCATAATTGCTCTTTTCCCCTAATCCTGGTATCACAACAATCGACGGCTTGACCATTTCAGCATATTCTTTTATTACGGAATCAAGCTTGGATGCGATAGTCTCAGTTATAAAAATAATCCCATAATTTTCTCTTGCGATCTTCTTAAGCATGGATGATGCTTTGTTAATATCACGCACAGGAAAGACATCGGCTCCGACAGCTTTAAATATGAGCATTATGTCTTTCTCTCCCATTGCCGCAATATTAGTATTCACCAATTATCTCCACTTTATGTTCTAATTTATATTTTTCTACTTCGTATAAAATACCAAGATAAAGCATATTTATTATCTTAAGCTCAATTTTCTTTTTTAAAAAAAATCTGAAGATCTTTTCAATATTTGCAACAGAGTATTTGATATTTTCAAAGAATTTAAGATAAAAAATATACTCGTTTTTTTCAAATGAAAAAAAAGTATTATATGAATAAAGTGAGTTAATGCCCCTGACAATAATTTCCTTATAATCACTTCCGGACAGTTCCTGAACCATAAAGTCTGGACCCTCATTCTCAAATTTTTTTAGATATTCTATTGTAAGATTGCCATTATCAATTAAGAACTTATCAAAATCCAGCTTCTCGTTGGCATATTTTACTCTGCTGATATTTTTTATATTCGTTATATCTATAAGATGTTTTATAAAATCAATCAGCATCCTTCTCTTTGTCTCATAGATCGATGAGTACAGTCTATCCATATATTTATTTTCAAATTCAATTTCTATATCTCTTATATCAGATCTCTGCCTGTCTTTCAGAGCTGTCACCAAACTAAGCAGGTACTTAACTGTCTCATCAAGTTTAACAAATCCCTGACCAAGCATCTCATTCATTAGGACATCATATGAATACAGGGAAGGTAGAAATAAACTACTTAGATTTTCTCCTGACAAAAAAGCTTTTATCAATATTTTAAAATTATGTATATTTTCCTCATACATCAAAAGATTCAGCACGCACATATGTTCAGGTTTTAACTGGCGTCTCAAATATTCAATAGTATCATGATTAAAGCTTGTCATTAATTCATCAAGATTTTTTTCAGAATCAATAAGGCTTGTATATTTTGAATAGTATGTTTCAGATAATTGCTTAAGAAAATCTTTAGTACCTGTAGAAAAAGTCATTTTCTCAAATCTGGATTTTTCAATAAACTCAGTTTCTCTTGCTTTAAGCTGGGCACAGGTATAGAGATACTCAGCATCATCAGCTACTTCATATTCTTTTAAAGTCAAACTCACTCCTCTCCGAATATAAATCTGGAAAGTGTTATACGAATATCATCAATTTCTGCCTCTATCAATTCTTCAGCTGAAAATCGGAACTCCTTCTTACCTGCAATAATTTTTATTCCACTATCAAAATCAGGCAGTTCCTTTGACTTTTGTAATGTAATTTCAGGAGCAATCATCCTTATTTTTTGATCGGTCATTAAATTTTCTTTATTACCTAACTGGTATTCAGCCTCTTTGATATCAAGCTTTTTAAAGGCATCTTTGACAGAATTTTCATATACACCGGATCTTTCAGACTTAACTGCTTCAATTGTTTTTTTCAGTATACTATCTATTATCCTTATCTTCTCTATTAAGATTTTATGTTTAAGCTCTGCCTTTACTTTAGAAACTTCAAGTTCAAATACCCTCTCATATAAATTCCTCGCTTCTGCTTGAGCCTCTTTAAGTTCATTTGAGCTCTTTTGCCGGGCATCTTCCAAAATTTTCTTTGCCTTAAAACGGGCTTCATTGATTATTTTATTTGCTTCCTGCTGTGCATCTTCAAGTATTTTTTTAGATACATTATCCGTATTTTTTAAATCATCTGGCATTGCTACCTCAAATTCAGGTCAAATTTACAGCATTAATCAAAAAGAAAGAAATAAGCAGTCCAAGCACCGCATAAGTCTCAACCATAGCAGCAAGGATCACACCTTTTATCACTTCTTTTGGTCTTTTTGCAACCAGATTTATTCCAGCAGCACCCACTTTTCCCTGATGTATTGCAGAAATCAATCCTACTAAACCAACTGGAAGAGCTGCAAAAAGAAATTGCATGCCCTGCATCATTGTACTGACCTGAGATACTTTACCAATTATTAAAAATGCTGCAACAAAACCATAAAATCCTTGTGTGCCTGGCAATACTACAAGCAAAAACGTACTTCCAAATTTGCCGGGGTCCTCAGCAAGTACACCGGCTGAAGCTCTTGCAGGATAACCAATGCCTATTGCAGAACCAATTCCAGCAAGCCCTGCGGCCAACGCGGCACCTAATATTGTCAGTGCAATTCCGAATGCCTGATCAGACATTTTTCCTCCTAATCAACTAATATTATATATTTATGTTCTTCTTTTAGTTCTTTAAACGGTCTTCCGCCGCCTTCATAGAATTTTGAAAAAAACTCAACATATTGAAGCCTTAATGTATGTACAAATCCTCCCAGTATGTTTATTCCCATATTAAAAATATGGCCAAAGACCAGCCCGATTATAAGGATTATTATTCCAATGACCGGAATTGATCCAAAATCAAAAGCTATTCTATTGATTGCAACACCAATGCCGGCTGTCACCAGGCCAAGCGCCATCAGCCTAATATATGACAGGAAATCTCCCATATAAGATGTTATTCCATTGACTATTGTAAGGTTTAAAAATCCCATAAAAAGCCTGAACCCCCAGCTTTTCTGATCACGCGCAGAAAATAATAATATTACAATTGCAGACGGTAGAATGAGCCATATTAATACTTTTGAAACAGATGCTGGGAATATAGGAGAATTTATAATTTGCATACTGACTGCTATATTGCTTGAGAGCAGAATAATCACAAGCGATATTATTATTATCATCCAGGGAAGTGTATCAAGGAATGCTACCTGAAAATTTTTTTTGCCTATACTGTCAAAAAACCTTATAAAAAGTCCAAATATCACCTGCAGCACACCCAGCAGCAATGCTAATCTAAAAAAATTCATTGCTCCTGATTCAGATTTCATTGGATCACCCAATAATGCAAATTTTCCAAAAAATTCTTCTCTGCCCAAATAAGACGGCAGATCTCCAAACCACCCATTAAACAAGGCTCCGGCTATCACTGTAAAAATTCCCATGAAAAGAACCAGCAGAGCCATTTTTTTAGAGCCCTTAAACTTTAAAAACATCAACGCCGATAATATAAGAAAAATAACACCATAACCGGCATCTGTTATGCATAGGCCGAAAAATAAAGCAAAAAAAAGAGAGACATAAGGAGTAGGGTCTATCTCAAAATACTTCGGCACTCCATAAAGGCTTATAATGATTTCAAAGGGCTTAAAAATCGGTTTATTTTCAAGTATTATTGGCGTTTCTTCATCCTTATCAGGTTTTATTTCATATACTTTTGAACTTTTATAGTTATCTACCAAAGAAAAGACTTTGTTTTTATTTTTCTCAGTGACCCATGTTATATAAAATGAGGCATTTTCAGCAGGAAAATTTGAATCTATGGCTTCTTCCACTTCAGAGTTATTTTCAAGATAATCAAGATATACGACCAGATCGCGATAGGATTTTATATTAATTTCTCTTAACAGCTTTACAAGTATCTCTTTTCTTTCCTCGCAATATTCGAGAGATTTTTGGAGGAAATCAAGGTTTGATTCAACAGTACCTGTGTATTCATCAAGTTCAGCATATTCAAAATTGACTTCTGCAAGATATTCCTCGACTTCCTTTTTAAAAGCATTATGATAAGCAAGTATTAGATAGTTTATGTAAGCATTTTTATTGATAATCTCATAAGATATATGATTATCTGTAAGGCTGTTCAGTATCTTTTTAACTTCACTGCTTTTAGCTCTCAGTTGAGCCAGCTTTATTGTGCAAGTTCCAAAATTTTTTAAATCTTCTATTTTCCATTTAAACGGACGCCAGGCCTGTAATTGTTTTATTTTTGTGTTTATTTCTATAATCTTTGCTTCATTATTTCTGATTTCTTCATCATAACCAACGACCTCTTTCATTATTGTGTCAAAATCTTTTCTTTTTATGATATTAGAATATTCACTTTTTTTAACTATATATTTTCCTGCTCTGGCAGCTATTTTTTTGAAAGTTTTATCCTTATAATTATCCAGTATATCAATAGCTTTTTTAATATCGCTTACGCTTTTTGAATTATTTACGCCATTATTAATACTGGATTTTTTTTTCTCAGTTGAGATATAAGGTATTATCTCTGCTATTGCTTTTTTCTGCAGCGCCTTTAATAATCCGTTTTCATCGGATTTGTGAGTCACTATTAAAAGCTTTGCTAACTTTGCTACCGCCATTTACTGGAACACTTTCTTTATAACTAAATCAATTGCTTCTTTCTCTTTTAAAGCAGCCTCCTTAGTCAAAGACATCAGCTTTTTCTCATACTCAGGCGTCAATTTTTTTACCTCTTCCTGTGCATCAAGAATTGCTTTATCCTCAGAAGCTTTAAGTAATTTTAAAATTTCATCTTTAGTGGAGTTTTCAATTTCTATATTTTTTCTGTAAGCTTCTTCAATTATCTCATTATACTGTTTTTTAGCTTTCTGGATGATTTCTTTGGATACATTTTCTGAAGCTTTTATTTCTTCTATAATATTTTCTATCATAAGGCTAACCTAAAGATTTAAAATAATAATAAATACTAATAAAAAAATAAAAAAATAAACTTGAATCCTTTAAATATAAATGCTTATTAGCGCTTACTTACTTGACAGATACAGTTTATGCAATTTATCCAAATAATTACAGGATTAAACTTTTTTATTATAACTGGAGTAAACTTACTGTCAACCTGCTGTTTATTTATAAAGGGTAAATTTGGGCAAAACGGTCTGCTCTGTCTGTGGGCTTAAAGTAAATTAAGCAAAAAACTTTAATAAAAGTAA
>MWAX01000149.1 GCA_002068775.1 Actinobacteria bacterium ADurb.Bin346
CCTTCATGCATTTGATTTGGACCTTCTGTATTCCGGGAAAATAATTATAAGAAGAGCAAAAAAGGGTGAGATGATCCGGAGCATCGACGATAATTTGAGAAGCCTGGATGAAAGCATGCTGATAATAGCAGATGAGAAAAAACCGGTGGCGATTGCCGGGATAATGGGCGGCAAAGACACAGAAATAAATGATAATACTGTAAACGTTCTGCTCGAATCAGCAAATTTTTCAGGGCCTTCAATAATGAAAACATCTGCAAATCTTGGTCTCCGTTCCGAAGCTTCAAACAGGTTTGAAAAGAAAATAGACCCGGAACTTACTGTCATGGCAATAAAAAAATTCAGCAAACTTCTTTCAGAAATAACAGGGATGCCGGAAACTGCCTGCATATATGATAATTACAGGAAGTCCATCAGGACAAGAGAAATTATATTGAGAATGGGAAAAATCACGGATGTTCTGGGCAAAGAAATAAGCGCCTGTGAAGTATCTTCAATATTATCCGGCCTTGGTATTGAAAATGAAAAAAGTCCTTCAGGCAGTGATAATCAAAATGCTGAAAGTATAAAAGCTGTTATTCCGTCATCAAGGTATGATGATCTCGAAAGGGAAATAGACCTCATAGAAGAAATTGCAAGGATATACGGTTTTGATAAGTTTAAATCATGTCCCATGATCTCACCTCTTCATAGGGGAAAGTACACTTATAATCAGAAGATAATAAAGCAGGCAAGAGCGGTGCTGGCAAATCTCGGGCTGTATGAAGTTATAAATTATTCATTTATCGGCGAGGACTCGATAAAGGTTTTTAAACTGGATAAAGAAGATGCCAGGTACAGCAGTGCAGTTAAAGTCCTTAATCCATTAAATGAAGATTTTGCATTCCTGAGAACTACTCCGATGCCTTTGATGGTTAAAAATATATCAGGAAATCTTAACAGGGGGATAAAAGATATCTCCATTTTTGAGATCACAAAAGTATATCAGCATATTCCTGGTGACAGGCTTCCTAAAGAAACAACAGTTCTGAGTGTGATGATGACAGGAAAAGCATCTGTTAAGTCCTGGAACAAAAATGATAGAAATTATGACTACTATGACATAAAAGGAATACTGGAATATCTGTGCAGTGTTTTTTATAAGAATGCCACACCTGAAGTGAAGCATAAGGAAATGCACTTTTTCCATCCCGTCATAAGCGGAGAAATTGCAATAAACGGAAAACCTTTAGGTATAATTGGCAAATTACACCCTGCAATACTGGATAAGATTGATATATCTCAGGACATTTTTTATCTTGAAATTGACATGGATGTTTTTATTGCAAATATAGAGTATCCATTATCGTTTGAGACAATACCTGCTTTTCCGTCTGCAGATATAGATATTGCAATTGTTGTAGATATACCGACAAGACATTCTGACATTGAGGCAGAGATTAGAAAATCAGGTACAAAAATTTTAAAAAATGTCCGTCTTTTTGATATTTATTCCGGTAAACAGATTGAAGACGGGAAGAAAAGTATAGCCTATTCACTTTCTTTCCAGGATAATACAAGGACGCTGAAAGATGGCGAGGTTGACATAATAGTAAAAAGAATACTGGACAACCTTAAAAGAAAGTTTGGCGCCAGGTTAAGGGAGTGATTTTATTCCGCTTAAAATACTCCGGCCGTAACCCCGTAGATGTTTCTTCCTTAAGCAGAATTTTTAATGAAAGATAATCCAGCTGCTATTTATATAAAATTGAACAGGAATTAAAAAAAGAGTTAAACTTCAAATGGTTTATTGTTTATAATAACTATTGTGTGGTGTAATTGCTTATAAATTTAAAAGCAATTCTTAAAAGGGGAAAATAATTGGAAACTGAAAAACTTGGCATTGCCAGCGACCATGCAGGGTTCGGCTATAAGGAGATGCTGAAAGAATTACTATCTGCAGAAGGATATAAAATCAGGGATTTTGGTTTACACAAATGTGAGCCAGTATATGACTATAAATTTGTTGAAGAGCTGTGCTGTGACCTTATTGCCGGCGGGATTGACCGCGGGATTTGCATATGCGGCACCGGAATAGCAGTCAGTATTGCTGCAAACAAAATAAAAGGCATAAGGGCTGCAGTATGCAATGATATTTATACTGCAGGAAAATCCAGGGAGCACAATAATTCCAACATTATCTGTATTGGCGCAAGGGTGATTGGGGAAGATGTGGCAAAGGAGATTATAAAAAAGTGGCTTACAACCGGGTTCGCTGGCGGCAGGCATGAGATACGCAACAACTTTATAACTTCTCTTGAGGAAAAATACATGATATAAGAAATCCCGGACACTGTAAAGTAAACAAAATCAAACAAAAACAAACAAAATCCCAAAAATAACCTTGAAATATGCATGAAGTTAAATATATAATATATACAGTATTCATATAGTGTTATTATTAATCCGAAAACTAAAATTTGCGGTAATCAATATTACAATATTACCCGGGAAATGGAGCTTCAATGGTTGATATTAAGAACATCAGGGCATCTATTTGTAAAATTGGCAAGTTATTATACGAAAGAGATCTTACAGACTCAAGCGGAGGGAATATCTCTGTGCGCGACGGGAACCTTATCTATATAAACCCCAGGCGTGCAGGTCACGATTTCCAGTGGGAGCTTGAAGAAGATCAGATAATAGTAACTGACCTGTGCAAAGTGCCCATTATAGGTGAGGTTGATATGATATCAAGGGAAGCAGCGACTCATTATTATATTTACCAGAATTTTCCGGATGTCTGCTCTGTAATCCATGGGCACCCGTTCTATATGATGGCTTTTGGGGCAGCGCACATGGATATACCTGCAGTAAGTGAAGGGACCAGAGCAGTCATTGGGACCCAGCCCATTACAAATATTCCGGAAGTCGTCCCGGGCTCCATTGAGCAGGCTGAAGAGATTGTTAAAAATTTTAATAAGCGCAGGGAAATAGATCCGGGGTGTCCGCTGATATGCAATATCCCGTTCCACGGCGCTTTTGCTGCCGGTAATAATATAAATGATGCATTTCTTTTTACTGAGGTTGCAAACAACTGCGCAAAAATACTGATATACAGGCAGATGATGTTTGGAAATGATCCCAAGGCTGATTTCTCAATTCACAAGCATTTTACAAAGGAAGATTTTAAAACAATAGAAGTATCCAAAGATGTCTGCACTCCCGGTTATTTTTACACTGATGCTTTTGGAAGGCAGGCAGTTTACAGCGCCGGAGGAAGCAGCCAGGCAGTGCCTGACTCCAAGGGGGTTTCAGCAGTGCCAGTTATCCAGCAGGAACAGTACAGGGAGATCATCCGGCGTGTCACCGAAGCTGTTGTGAATCAACTAAAAAAATAATTCAAAATTATCTTCTGTAAAAGAATGTTATTATTTTAACAGTCAGCAGGCTTATATCACATGGTAATTCTGCAGGACTGCTTTCTTTTAAATATCACTTACTGGATTTTATGCTCGGGACAGGGAACTTATATGAAAAAAATAAAAAAAATGATAGTTTTTGCCAACCTGAAGATTTTTATGAAATCAAGAGCAGAAGTATGTGAATATGTGGAAGATTTCAAAAATAATATTGCCGGCATTGATACCAGCCTTATAGAAATACATCTGATGTCAGACTTTTTATCTTTTGACTATATGAAAAAAAATCTTGCCGGGACAGATATTAAAATAGGGGTACAGGATATTTTCTGGGAGGACTGGGGAGCTTTTACAGGCGAAGTCTCTCCTGCCATGCTGAAAGACCTTGGCTGCGACAGTGCATTTATAGGGCATTCAGTAAGAAAAACACTGTTTCATGAGACAGATGAAACTGTAAACATGAAAGTGCATGCCTGCCTGAGAAATAATATAACTCCTTTTATGTTCATTGGAGAGACAAGGGAAGAGCATCAGGCGGGCCTGACGGAAATAATTTTAAAAAGACAGCTTGAAAAAGGGCTTTTCTCGGTAAACGCAGAAATGCTTTCCAATATAGTAATCGTTTTTGAGCCGAGGTGGGCAATCGGTCAGCAGGATTCAGCATCAATGGAAACTATACAAAAGATGCATATAAAAATAAGGAACATGCTCGGAGACCTTTACGGGAAAGATATAATTCCTGAAGCAAAAGTCATATATGGAGGCGGAGTAAATATTGAAAACATCGGCGCTATTGTAAAAATTCCTGAAGTTGATGGAGCTGGTGCAGCAAGAGCATCACTGGATGCTTTGCATTTTTTAAAACTTATAAGTATTATCGAATCTGAAGCAAAAAGCAGGAGAAAAGGTTATGGCAATTAAAGAATTATCGCCAGTGGACCTGAAAGCAGCTTTTGATGCTAAAAAACTTAATTGCAGGACTACTGAAGAATTAAGCCCGCTTGAAGGCATCATCGGCCAGGACAGGGCAGTAAAAGCATTAAAATTTGGCCTGGAAATAAAAGATAACGGATTCAATATATTTGTTTCCGGCTATACAGGAACAGGAAGGACCACAGGAGTAAGTGAATTTGTCCAGGAACTTGCAAAAGAAAAGCCAGTTCCTCCTGACTGGTGCTATGTGAATAATTTCAATAATAACTATGAGCCGAAGGCAATAAGCCTCCCTGCAGGTATGGGGAAAGTGTTCCAGGAAGATATTAAAACACTGATCACTTCCATAAGGAACCTTATTCCAAAAACTTTTGAAAGCAAGGATTATTCAGAAAAAAAAGACTCTGTTATCAAAAATATAGAGCTGCAGAAAGATAAATTATTAAACGACCTCAATAAAAGAGTTCAGGAACAGGGTTTTGTGCTTAAATCCTCACAAATAGGTGTTTTTATAGTGCCGATAATTGACGGGAAGCTTTTAAATGAGCAGGATTTCTTATTATTGAGTGAAGATAAAAAGCAGCAAATACAATCAAAGCGCGCAGCAGTAAACGATGACCTGAAAAAAACAATGGACAGGGTCAGAGACCTTGAAAAGCAGATAGACGATGAAATAAGAAAGCTTAACCATGATGCAGCTCTTTTTGCCATTGATAAAAACATAAATGATTTAAAAGAGAAGTTCAAAGATGTGCCGGAAGCAGTGGAGCATATAGAGCTTGTTAAAAATGATGTACTGCAAAATCTTGCAGTGTTCATAGCTGGGCAGGTGCCGGATATTCAATCCCAGTCTGTGTTTCCATGGATGAAAGAACTGCCTTTTAAGAAATACGAAGTAAACCTCATAGTGGATAATTCAGCTCTTAAAGGCGCACCTGTTGTAATAGAGCACAATCCAACTTACCAGAATATTTTTGGCAGAATAGAAAAAGAGGCACAATTCGGAGTCCTCACAACTGATTTTACAATGATAAGGGGAGGCTCGCTTCATAAATCATCCGGCGGGTTTCTGGTAATACCGGTTGAAGAATTACTGAAGAATTTCTTTTCCTGGGACAGTCTTAAAAATTCACTTGTAAATAAAAAAATAACTATTGAGGAAGCCGGGGAAAAGCTCGGGTATATAACTACAAAAGGATTAAAACCGGAGGCAATACCTTTAAGTGTAAAAGTAATACTTATCGGCAATCCTCTGTATTATGACCTGCTCTTTACTCTTGACCAGGATTTTAAAAAACTTTTTAAAGTCCGCGCTGATTTCGACCTGTTTATGGAGAGAAATGATGAAAATATCAAAAAATATGCTTCCTTTGCCTGCACACTTTGCATAAAGGAAGGTCTGAGGCACCTGGAAGCTGCTGCAGTGGCAAAGATAATTGAATATGGCTCAAGGCTTGCAGAAGATAAAAATAAAATATCAACAAAATTTTCAGATATTTCAGATGTAATATTTGAAGGTAATTTCTATGCGGGGCAGGAAAACGCAAAATATATAAAAGCCTGCCATCTTGAAAAAGCGATAGGGGAAAAGGTATACCGTTCAAACCTCATTCATGAAAGAATAAAAGAAATGATAGCAGATGGCACAATACTCATTGACACAAGCGGTGAAAAAATAGGCCAGGTAAATGGACTTTCTGTTTCAAGCACAGGTGATTATATATTTGGAAGGCCTTCCCGCGTCACGGCGACAGCAGGTATCGGAAAGGAAGGAATAATAGACATAGAAAGAGAGACAAAACTTGGCGGGCCCATTCATACAAAAGGCGTGCTCATTCTTTGCGGCTTCCTTGCCGAAAGGTATTCAAAGGATAAGCCATTAAGCCTGGCGGCAAGAATTGTTTTCGAGCAAAGCTATGGCGGAGTAGAAGGAGACAGCGCCTCAAGCGCGGAGCTGTATGCAATATTATCAGCCCTGTCGGACCTGCCCTTAAAGCAGTATATTGCTGTTACCGGCTCTGTTAACCAGAAAGGCCAGGTCCAGGCAGTTGGCGGAGTGAATGAAAAAATTGAAGGATTTTATGAAGTCTGCAGGAACGATGGCTTTACCGGACAGCAGGGAGTAATAATTCCTTCAGGAAATGTCCGCAACCTGATGCTAAATGAAGAGGTTATTGAGTCAGTGAAAAAAGGGCAGTTTCATATATTTGCAGTCAATACAATTGATGAGGGCATAGAAATACTCACAGGCGTAAGAGCAGGTAAATTAAACGACGACGGCTCATTCGAAAAAGATACAGTCAATTATCTGGCAGACCAGAAAATCAGACAATTTACAGAAAAGCTTAAAGAAAAACCGGTTGGTCAGAGCGGAGATGGCTCCTGCAGCTCTGATGCTTTTTAAAATTTCTCGGAATAAGTAAAAAACAGACCGGTTAAATACCGGCCTGTTTTATTAGTAATACCTTTGCTTTAAAGATAAAAGAATATTTTTTATTTTTTTATCTCTGCCGGCTCTATTCAGACTGCTGTGTGACTGTAAAAGTATAATTTACAGCATTTCCGTCCGAACCGCACATTAGAAGGACCTGATACTGGTCATTTTTCCATGATAAAGTAAAAGAATCGTTTCCATCTGAAGTTCCGAAATAATCAGATTCTGTTTCCCATCCGGACATTTTGCTTTTGTGCCACTCATATATTTCTTTGACTGTACCCTTGGTAGCTTCTGCCAGGATTGCAAAATTGTCTTTGTTATTGTCATCCTTGGATTTAGAAGAGTATATCACTTTGATATCGGGATAAATCGGCACAGATGATGGCCAGCCTTCGGGGACTTTAACATTATCACCAAATGCAACCTCTCCTTTATCACTTGAAATTTTGCCGCCTTCCTTATTTAAATCAATATCGGCGTTTTCAACGCCCATTGAACTTTCAATGGTTTTCTCAATTGCTTTTTCAGCCATTTTTGCAACAGCTTTAGCGCAGGAAGTCATTGAGAAAACAAGTGCAGTAAGAAGGATAACTGATATCGCTAATATAAGTCTTCTTTTCAATTTTCCACCTCTTTTTTAGTTTTATAAAATCTTTGTCTGTATATAAAAATTCAAACAATAAAAAGATATTATAAGGTTAAAAAATTTTTTTTAAAGTATTTTCACATATATTTTTATACCTGCATCAGATAGATAAAAATTAATTTATCACAGGAGCTTGTTTTTGAATCTCCCGGATAAAAAATACGATTGCCGCCAGGACTTCTACCTAAGTTAATTATTATTTGTCCAATAATCCGCCATGCGGGCAGGGTTTCACGTACTTTAGTGCGTAGGTATCTAAGAAGATAGATTTTTAATAAAAAAAGAAAGTGAAAGGGATAAAATCAAGGAAGTTTTTTTAGAGTATGATCTTTCAATAGAAAGATGGGACATAAGCTTTGTTATGTGCCAGCTAATGC
>MWAX01000150.1 GCA_002068775.1 Actinobacteria bacterium ADurb.Bin346
TTTCTTCCTTACTTCTATAATCAAACTGATTTGCCGGATAAAAGCTGAAAAAACTCCTTTTAAAAAACTCCTTGACTTTTAAAATATCAATAAAGATTAAAAAACATAAAAAACATTGATGCTGATAAAAACCTGGTATTTCAATATAATACTGTTATGAATAAAAGGGATATAATAAGGACATTAAATGATATTAGCATCTATTATGAGCTAAGTGGTGAAAATTTTTTCAAAATAAGGGCATACCGAATGGCTGCAAGAGCATTGGAAGTATCTGACGCAGAAATAACTCCAGCAACTGCACTGGTAGACCTTCAGAATATAAAAGGCATAGGCTCAAGCATAGCCCGCCAGATCCTTGAGCTTGCTTCATCCGGAAAACTCGAATTATTTGAAGACCTTAAAAGCCGTATACCCCCGGGACTGATTGAAATGCTTAAGATACCAAAACTGGGGCCTAAAAAAATAAAACATCTCTATGACAGTCTTGGAATTGAAAGCATTGCTGAGCTTAAGCAGGCATGCCGCGAAAATAAGCTTCTAAAACTTGAGAACTTTGGGCCAAAAACTCAGGAAAACATTCTTAAAGGCATACAGTTCATAAGCAAGTATAAAGGCAGGTTCTTATATGCAGATGTAATAGATGAAGCAAATCTCATAGAAAACAGGCTTAGGGAATTCAAAGAAATAAACAGATGCAGTATAGCTGGCAGCCTGCGCAGAAAGAAAGAGATAGTAAAAGATATAGATATAGTTGCAAGCTCAAAAAACCCGGATGCTGTAATAGATTATTTTACAAAAATGGAAGGAGTCACAGAAATAATTGCAGAGGGAGATACAAAATCGAGCGTCAGGCTGCAGTCAGGGGTTAATGCTGACCTGCGGGTTGTAAGTGATTTTCAGTATCCGTATGCGCTCCATCACTTTACCGGAAGTATGGAGCATAATACTGCAATGCGCTCACTTGCAAAAAAACATAACCTGAAAATGAATGAATACGGCCTTTTTAAAGATGAAGAAACTGTTTATTGTAAAAGTGAAAAAGATATATTTGCAATATTCGGGATGGATTATATAGAGCCCGAGCTCCGGGAAAACACCGGCGAAATTGAAGCAGCCTTAAATAAAAGACTTCCTGACCTTGTAAAGGAAGAAGATATCAGGGGCATTTTCCATTTTCATACAACCTGGTCAGACGGCAACATGAGTCTTTCACAAGCTGCGCAGGAATTGATAAAATGCGGTTTTTCATATTGTGGAGTAGCTGATCATTCAAAAACCGCTTTTTATGCAGGCGGAATAAAAGATGAATTTATTGATTTTTACCTGGAAGAAATTGACGGCATTAACAGGAAAAACCGGGATTTTAAAGTTTTTAAGGGCATAGAATCTGATATTTTACCTGATGGCAGCCTTGATTATGATGAAAGCACACTTGCAAAATTTGATTTTATTATTATTGCCATTCATTCCAATTTCAATATGACCGAAAAGACCATGACTGAAAGAATAATCAAAGGGATGCAGAGCAGGTATGCCACTGTGCTTGGCCATCCCACCGGCCGGCTGCTTTTATCAAGAGATGAATATAATGTCAATATTACAGATATAATAGATGCAGCAGCAGATCTGGATGTTGCGCTTGAAATAAATGCCAGCCCATTCAGGCTTGACCTTGGCTGGCAGTACTGCAAATATGCTGCTGAAAAGGGTGTAAAGATGTTTATAAACCCTGATGCCCACAGTATTGAAACGCTCCATGATTACAAATACGGTATTAATGTTGCAAGAAAAGGGTGGCTTGAAAAAAAAGATATTGTCAATTGCATGGAACTCAATGAAATAATTGATTATTTTTCTTTTAGAAAAAACAGAAAATAAAAAATACTGTTGTTTTATTGCAGTAAAACTTGATTTAATGTTAATAATCTTTTACATGATTTAAAATAAAAATTTTAGGGCAGGAGAACATAAATGAAGCGATCAGGAGCGCTCGCATATGAGCCGGCAATAAAAAATATTGACACAATACTTAAAATACTTGAAGAAGAATATCCGGCCTCTACCCGCACTTCTCTTCATTTTGAAAATCCGTTCCAGCTGCTTGTTGCAACCATACTGTCTGCCCAGAGCACCGATAAACAGGTCAATAAAGTCACACCTGGATTATTCAGGAAATATAAAAAACCTGAAGATTTTGTAAATGTAAACATCCTTGAGCTTGAAAATGATATTCGCTCAACCGGATTTTTCCATAATAAGGCTAAAAACATAAAAGCATGCGCAAAAGATGTCATGGAAAGATTCAATGGACAGGTGCCGGATAATATTGATGAACTTGTCACGCTTCCCGGAGTTGGACGAAAAACCGCAAATGTGCTGCTTGCAAATGTCTATGGAGTGCAGGCAATAATCGTCGACACTCATGTCCTGAGAATAACGCAAAGACTGGGGCTTACAGTGAACACTGATGCAACAAAAATAGAGTTTGATATCATGAAAATATTGCCGCAGAGCAAGTGGACTGACTTTTCACACCAGATAATCGCTCTCGGACGCAGCATTTGTGATGCAAAAAAACCAAAATGCCCGGTCTGCAGGCTGCTTCCCTACTGCAGGTTTGGACAGGAAACTACTGGCAGGCTCTGATAAATATTCGACGGCTGGCTGGTGCGTTTTGGACAGCCAGGGCGGATTGAGCAGTTTGGATGAATGTGACAATTCACTGCTGAGGTAATTGCTCTAAAAAGCTAATTGTAAAGCAAAGCATAAACGCTTATATGTTTTTTACGGTTAAATTTCTCTTCTCCATCCGGACCTAAAAGCTCTACTTCCTTAAAACCGCTGTTGTGAGCCATTTTAATGAACATTTCCTGCCTGAGAGTGCAGAACATGGAAGAGCGGTTATAGAAGTTTGTAATATTGCCTTCCTGGTTTGTTTCTATAATTATAAAATCAGCTCTGGTATTTATTTTGCCATACTCAAAATGCTTCATGAAAATATACAGGTTGCCGTCTTTTCTTGCAGACTTTGGCTGATAGTACCTGTTTTTTTCAATCATATCCGGCTCAAAATTTAGAAACTGAAAGACTGCCAGACCTCCTTTTACCAGTTTTTTCCTGGTATTTTTTAAAGCGAGCTTGACTGCCTTACGTGTCTCAAGAAGAGGCAATGTGTTTCCAAGGCAAGTGATCATGCCAAATCCGGCAGATACTTTTTCCATAAAATCGCCAAAACCTGAATTTATAAGCTTTACATTGGAAGATTTAACTATGTTTGCTGCAGCAAAATCAACCATTTCCCTGTAGGGGTCTATTGCTGTCACTGCCTGCACCATTGCAGAAAACATCTGGGCATGGTGGCCGGTTCCGCATCCAATATCCAGCAAACTTTTAACATTGCCGGCTTTGATTATTTTTTCAAAAAAAGGTTTTTCTTTATCAAGCCTCTGCTGCCAGTTTACCTGGAGGACATAAAGTTCCGGCGAATATTCAAAATTTTTTTCTTTCATATATTTTTAAATTATTGATTAAAATATAATATTTTTTCACTTAGATACCCACGCACTGAAGTGCGTGGAACTCTGCCCGCATGGCGGGTTATTAGACAAGAAAAGGCAATTTTTCATTCTTCAGATAAGCTATGGACTGCGCGGTTGCCACAATCTCTCCGGTGCTTTTCTTCACTGAAAGACTAAAGCTTGCAATTCTGTTGCTTCTTGTCTCTTCAATTGCTTCAGCAATAAGCACATCCCCTGCCGTTGAAGGTTTGATATAATTAATGTTTACATTGAGCGCAACTGCAACTGTCCCATATGAGTTTACTGCAGAGCCAAAAGCCACATCAAGAAGTGAAAAAATAGCTCCGCCGTGTGTGATGCTGAATATATTGTCATACTCCTTTTTTGCTTTCATTGTCACAACAGAATGCCCCGTTGTCAGCTCAAGTATTTTTATTCCAAAAAACATTGCATACGGCTCAGCTTCAATATTTTTCTTTACCTGCTCTATAATATGAGCGTCAGTCTGGGCGTCAGTCATATTTTATCCTCCACCTGCCTGTATTGTCTCGTCCTGCTTTTTGCGCATTTGCATCAGAAGCCTGCTGCACCCGAATATTATATCATCTATCCTGATCGGAGTATCTTTTTTCACTGGTTTTTTTAAAATACTTCCCTGCGCAAGCCCTATGGGCAGAAGGTTTTCTTTGACAGCAGTGCCATATTCATCAATCAATCCGTAAATCATGTAACCCCCTATGCCGTCAATTACTTCTCCTTCCTTAAGATCTCTCTTGGCAATTGTAACAACCTCAGAAATGAGCCCTGCCCTCGGGACTATCCACGGCTGTCTCTCAAAATATGCCCTTGCAACAGTCAGTGGCGTTTCAATCCCCGGAATATGGTAGGGCCTGTAAAGCAGGTAGTTTGGGCCATCGCCCATCAGCAGGTAATGCAGCAATTCCTTAATGAGCTTATTTTTTGAAGAAAATATCAGAAATACTCCTGGAGCAAGGTCGCCTATTACAAAATCAACGACTCCCTCTTTTTCAAGTATTCCGCCCTGGCTTTTGCTGCAAAAAACTGAAAGCAGCTCGGCAATTTTAGCTTTCGGGCTGTGCATTCCCCTGCAGTCAGGGATAAGGCCTGTTGCATTTGAAAGGCATGCCATCTCTATCATTGATTTTGTGCCGTCTACAAAAGACGTCATCATTTTCCCGCTTGAGCCTTTGCCTGCGGCATATTCTTCAAGAGTCGATGGATTAGCCTGCCGGTCCAGCGGGTTGTTTTTACCTTTGCCTGCGCATATTATTTTAAATCCGAGTCCGTGAGCAAAGTCATATAACTCTTTTAATGCTGCCGGCTCATCACCTGCAGCCAGGGTATATATAAGTTTTCTTTCATCCGCTATTTTTTTAAGCATCGGCCCCACAGTGATGTCCGCTTCCACATTTAAAGTGACCACATCTTTTCCTCCCAGCAGTGATGCCAGCGCTACTCCTGCACCGACATCAGTATAGCCTGTTGCATCTATTACAACATCTATCTCAGGGATTTTTGCAAGAATTGAAAAATCATCTGTAAAGATAATTTTCCCACCGGATATTGCAGATGATGCAGAGCCATATCCGGTAAAACCTGGCTCTTGCTTTCCGGACAGCACATCCTCATACTCAGAATCCAAAATACCCGGACTTCCGCCGGATTCAGCAATAAATAAATTATTGACATCGATTTCGAGCTTGCTGCAGATATTGTCAATTTGTTTCGTATCTTTATCTGCAATAGCACACACTTTAAAACCAGGAATATTGTTAAAATGTGAAATAAGAGCAATACCCATCTGCCCTGCGCCCACAATTCCGAGCCTTATACTTTTACCCTGTGCAATCAGGTCGTCCATTTTTTCTTTAAAACCCAGCACCTGTTCTCCTGTCCTGAAATCAGATTTTAAATCAGATTTTAATTGATAGCTGATTTATTAATATTATTCCTATATTATTTTGCCATTTATAATTTAAAATTTATAGGATAAGTTCCATATCTGACTGCTGCCTCATACAATTTAAAAACATTATCAACCGGTATATCGCTGGCAATATTATTTGCAGATGAAAGCACATAACCGCCTCCTGGTGCAAGTGAAGCAATTCTTTCTTTTACTTCCCGCTCGACATCTTCAAATGTGCCCCTCATTGCTTTCTGCAGGTCTATCCCACCTTGAAAACATATATCGTTTCCGAATTCTTTTTTCAGATCAGAAGTATTCATTTTTGCTGCAAGGGGTTGGACCGGATTGATTATGTCAATCCCTATTTCTATAAAATCGGGTATTATATCATGAATGCTTCCGCATGAATGTATAAGAACTTTAGCCTGTGGCGCACGTTTTCTAAACATATCTATCATAGTCTTGTGCCTTGGCTTGATAAACTCCCTGTACTGATCAGGGGAAATCATCAAATTGCTCTGTGAACCAAGATCATCATTGAATTCAACCACGTTTACATACTGGCCCACTTCACTTAAAAAAAGATCATATACTCCATAATTAAATTCAAGTATCTTGTCCAGGAGCACATTTACAAGATTCTTATCAAAGACCAGGTCAACAAAAAACTTGTCCATGCTTCTCATTGTCCATGCGCAGTCAAAAATACCAAGCAAAGTTGCCTTGTAGGCACCAATTGCAAAATCTGTTTCATTGTATAGTCTGGATGCTTCATCTTTTAAGCCCTCAATTCTCCTTTTATCACTGGGGTCGGGCCATTTGAATTTCTTAATGCCGCCTGCATCAAGCTCCCTGAAAGGATGAGTTATAAAGTTTGCAGTTTCACCGCTAAGGCTGACTTTTAGAGTCATTCCGAGCTCATGTTTCCAGCTTCCGTCTTCAAACACCTCAAGCGGCGGCATTTTATTAATGTGGATTTCGCGAAAATCTACATTGAAATAATCAAGGACTTTCGGGTCATAATGAATGATACTATTAAGCTCGTCAAGCATGTCTTCTTTCTCAAAACTAGATGTGATGCCAAGTCTTTCCTTCACGCTGTAATAAACAGGTTTTGTAAATTTCTGGGCAACTCCGCCAATGCATATTGGCACCCTGTCCGGCTCCCTGTGATTATATGCTGTTATAACTCTTTCCCTTGGCTTGATTTTAACCATCTCTTTCACATTATTTTACATTATTATGTATAAACACTTCAGTAATTAAATATAATTATATTGGCATAATCATACCGGCATAATCATACCGGCTATGCAGACTCGGCAAGCACTTTAATGGACCTGATTTCCATCATAAGCCATGCGCCTGTTGTTGCAATTGAAAGGAAATCTGCAACAGGCACTGAAAGCCAGACACCGTCTATTCCAAGAAAAACCGGCAGGACAAGCACAGCCGGTATAAGAAAGAGTATCTGCCTTGAAATAGTTATTATGAGCGCAGGAAGCGCCTTGCCTATTGCCTGGAAAAAACCGCCTCCAATCATCTGGATGCCGACAATAGGAAGGAATATGATAACTGCCCTGAGAGGAAAAACACCTTTTGAAATAAACTCCTTATCACTGGTAAACCAGTGTATTATACCAGCCGGAAAAACCATCATGGCTATGAAGCCAGCCCCTGCTATTATGATGGTCCAGATAAGCGCAATATTTAATACTTTCCTCACCCTATCATATTGTTTCGCACCGTAATTAAAGCCTACAATAGTTGAAAAACCCTGAGTTATACCGAGAAGCGGCATCTGGATAAGGCTCAGCAGGCGAAGGCCCACTCCCATGATGGCAATGTAAAGGTCATCTCCGTATTTTAAGATCACCCTGTTAAAAATCAGGATAATAATACCGCCTGCAGATTGCCTGACAAGCGTGGGCACGCCAATGAAAAGTATTTCTTTTGATATAGCCGGGACAAATCTGAACATCTGGCGGTTAAACTTAAAAATACTTTTTCTGGACATGAAATAAACCATTATAAAAACACAGCTGAAGAACTGGCTTATCACTGTGGCAATAGCTGCGCCTCTAACGCCAAGCTTCATTACAAAGATAAATATCGGGTCAAGAGCGATATTGCAGCCAGCGCCTATTATCATTGCGTACATGCCATACCTGGGATTTCCTTCCGCCCTTATAATGTCGCTTGAGCTGATTGAAAATGTAATAAATAACAGACCCGGTAAAATTATCCTTGTATAATCCATTGCATATGGAAGCGCGCTTTGGGATGCGCCAAAGAATCTGAGTATATTTTCCAGGAACACATACCCGAAAATCATAAAAACAGCATCCAGGATAAGGCCCAGCAGGATTGCATTTCCCAGAGTCGCCCTTGCAAGCTCCCTGTTGTCTGTACCCAGAGCCCTCGAGATGACTGAAGATGCCCCGACTCCTATCATGAGTCCAAGCGCCATGAGCATGAGCTGGAACGGAAGCACTATTGAAAGACCCGTTATTGCAAGGGGACCGACTCCATGCCCGACAAATACCATTCCCACAACATTGTAAAGGGCGTTTACTACCATTGCTACCATAGCGGGCACAGAGAATTTTAAGAGCAGGGAGTTAAGATTCCCGCTGATCAGGTATTCCTTTTTTGAATCAATGACAGTATCTGATGACAGTTTGTGCCGCCTTTCAAATGCAATACACTACATGAAAACCGCTGCAGGGAAATCACTGCAGAAAAATGCCCCCGGCTTCATATTAGTTGAAAGATTATAAAACTTAACAATCTAATATAATATAAAACCAGGGGCAATAAAACAATTTAAATGTTTTATTTAATACTTTAAATATTTGTCTTTTATTTCCTGAATCAGCAAACTTTAAAAATTATTGCGCTGCTATTCCGGCAAAAAATGCGTTTTTCTGTGCAGCATTAAATCCCACAGCAGACGCTTTCCCGAAATTTTGCGGCCATGCATTGAATTTCTGTATGGATACATCTCCGTAATTCATTGAAAGCAATACCGGGGCAATTGCAGCAGCCTGCTCCATGGAAATATTTGACCATACAAAACTGCCGATTCTTGCGAGAAATCCGCCGGGATTGCCCGGATCGACAAGGTCCTTTTTCTGCATCAGCAGGTCTATTAACATCATAGATGCCTGATATTCCCTTGCAAAAGCGCCTCCGCCATAAAGCGATCTGCCGTGCCTTGCCCTGCAAAGCGCCAGAGCCTGGGTGCCGTTTAATGTATAAGTGCCCGGACTCAGATAGCATCCGGAAAAATCATCCGATATATTTTCTTCTACATTTACGGTGACACCTCCAAGATTATCAATAAGAGGGATAAAGCCGTCAAAGTCTGTAATAACATAAAAATCTATTTTTATCCCTGTAAACTGTTCAAAAGTCCTCACTGCAAGATCATTGCCGCCCATTGCATGCGCACCATTTATTTTTCCATTTTTATGGCCGGGAATGGATGTCCAGGTGTCTCTTGGAATTGGGACAATTATTGCCTTGCCGGTATCCAGGTTAAGGTGAACAAAATGATTCTGATCTGTTCGTCCGTTTACTCTTCCGCCGGGCCTGCCCATCCCGCTGTCGTCACCCCAGATAATGAAGTTGACTTTATTGCCTGCTGCAAAACCTGCTTTTGCGCCTGAAATAATTCCGCTGACCTCATTTATAATACCTGCAACCGTAGTTGTGCTGCTGCTTTTGGATGTTGTTTTATATGCAGAAATGCCAAAATTGCTGCATAGCTCTGCAAATTCCTTTGATGTGGAAAAACCATTCACGACTGTTTCCCTTGAAGCGCCATTATCCAGCCTGGCAAGCCATGAGTTAAAACCGGCGGCATCGGGGCTGCGGTCAAAATAAGCTTTGTAAAGAATAGTCAGAAATGCTGAATTACTGTAGTTTTTGTCTGTAAATTCCTTGCTGAAGATAAAACCCTTTGCAACATCAGAACCGGTTTTTTTGCCGGTCAGCAGGTCCTTTACCC
>MWAX01000151.1 GCA_002068775.1 Actinobacteria bacterium ADurb.Bin346
TATCTTTTATTTTATTCCTTATTATGTTTTATTTATTCTTTCTTATATTTTATCTATTCCTTATTATCTTTCACCAATTTAAAACCTTGTCTACAATGCAGCGGCTGCAGTTTGATTGCTTTTGTAATAAAGTTGAAATGATTTTTCGAGTTAAACCGGAGACTGATCATCCTGCTTTATTAGAGAGCAATACCGCCGGATAGCACAGACAGCAGCACAATGACAGATAGCACCACGGATGATATGCCTGAAATTAAGACAATTGCTGATGTTTTAAAACTTATATTAATACTGTTTAACATATCTGTCATTTATTGACTCTCTAATTAATATTGGGAAAAAATGTTAGCACAATCATCGACATTAAACAATAGTTCAATGCACATTTTTTTAACTTTGATGATGAAAAACTTGCTTAATCGAGCTGAAAGAGGACTTTGTCCTCTGATCTCTTGGCTAACAATAAAACAAGGTCCTGCGGTCAAACAGGACCTTGTTTTATATTTTAATATTTTCGTTTATATCAGACGTCTGAAAATACAATATATATTTCCCCCGCCTGTTTCATCATCCCTGGATCTTATTGCCGCAGCTTGGACAAAATGCTGCACCTTCCTGCACCGGATTTCCACAGGACGGACAGAAATTCTTTTTAGCCTCAGCTGTAGATTCTTTTGGGATCTGCGGCGGCGCTGGCGGCTGCCCGATTACCGGCTGGTCTGGGGCTGCAGGCTGTTTTTTTCTCATCAAGACTATTATTATCACAACTATAAGAACTACCACTAAAAGACCTGCAACAGCAATTAATATTATTGCCCACATCGGAAGTCCGCCTGCACTTTCTTTTATTACTGCAGCTGTTTCTGCAGGACCCTGTGATGTGGTCTCTACTGCTGCCACAGTTTCCCTGGTAGTTTCAGGCGCGGTTCCAGGACCTGCAAACGGTACGTCACTTCCCATATTTGCCTGTGCTTTTGCCTTGTATTCCTGTGCAAGCAGATGCCCTGCGCTTAGATTAAGCACAGCATCAAAATGTTTCATTGCTTCGCTGTAATGATTTTCCATAAACATTGCAAGGCCTGTTTTCCATTCGAGATCTACCTGGCCAAGTTTATTTTCAGTGTTTAAAAACATCTTGACATCATTTGCAGGCCTTAAGTAGTTGTTGGTATCATCAGTTCCCATTGTAATGATACCAATGATTTTTCCATCTTCCTTGCTGAGCACCGGTCCGCCGCTGTTGCCCTGCCTTGCGTCGCCCTGGATCTGTAAAACTTCCGTACCGAAAAGCATTATTTTCCCGCTGATATTGCCCTGAGTTATCGTCGGATTTAAGGGATTGTTCTGACCGATATCAGAAGTCCAGGGATATCCGATTATGGTGATCTGATCACCGACGCTTACCATTGACGAATCGCCAATGATTGCAGATGAAAGCGCCCTTCCGGTAACAGGCGCGATCCTTAAAATTGCTATATCTCTCTGGTTTCTGGTGCTCATTGCCACTACTTCTGCCCTTATATAAGTGTTGCCTGGATTGTCCGGCACATTAGCTACTGCTGTATTGAACTGAACCCACACTTCCATTTCAGGCTTGTCGACATTGTATCCGACCACTTTGAAATTCTCATAAATCCAGTTCCAGTCTGCCTGCGTATAGTCATAATATTGATCAGGATAAGTATCAAAAATATACTGGTCAAGTATTTTAGATTTAAGTTCTACTTCATTCGCTTCCCTATCATCCACCATATGCCCGGCAGTGACTATTGTTCCATTATCCGGATTGACAACAAACCCTGTACCTCCAAAGGGTCCGTACAAGTATGTTGCGGCGCTGTAATCATTAAAAAAGGGATCATATACAATAGCATAATATACTGTTGTTATAAAACATATTGCCGGCTGTACGAGCAGCCACTGGTCAGCAGGCGAGAACTGATAATTCTTGCCGAATTCTATTGCCGGATTTGAAGTACCTGAGGTGCCTTCCTGTGCAAATAAGGCTGGCGTAATACTTAATGTAAAAACAATTACAAGAAGCATTATTAGGACTTTCAGGAAACTTTTTTTCATTTAAACCCCTTCCCTAAAAATTGCTTAATAATTATTTTATATATATACTGAAATTATATTTTAAATATCGTTATAGTCAATCAAAAAGTTTAACCTTTATTTAAAACTTCATTATAGTACGCTATATACTGCGGAATTATCTTGTTGCTGTCAAATAAAAGCGCCCTTTTCCTTGAATTGGAGCTCATATTACTAAGTAATGCACTGCTTGAGAGAATCCGGAGGGCGGCGTCTGCAATAGCGCTGACATCATCAGGATCAATAAGGTACCCGCAGAGTCCATCCTGCACCACTTCAGGCAGGCCCCCGTTTTTTGTGCCGACGACCGGGACTGAACAGCTTAATGCTTCCAGAGCAGATAAGCCGAAACTTTCGCTTTTTGAAGGCAGCATATAAATATCACTGATACTGAGCACAGGGACAATGTCCTCCATCAATCCCATGAAATAGACCCTGTCATTTAATTTTAGCTTATCAGCAATAGTCCTGCACCAGGATACATCAGGTCCGTCTCCGACCAGGAGCAGTTTTGCATTGACATGCTTAATTATTTTACAAAATGCCTTTATTATGTTCTGGACCTTTTTTACAGGTCTGAAATTTGAAATATGTGTTATAACAAGCTCATCTTTTGCAATATTTCCTTGCCTGTTTTCAAAAAGTTTTTTCACAGCCATTTCCCTGCCCATGTCGGGACACCTTACATATTTTTTAGTATCGACAAAATTATATATGACTTTCATATCCTTATTTATATTAAATGTCTCTTCAGTGGCTTGCCTGAGATATTCTGAAACGCATGTAACACCATTGCTCTGCTCTATCGAAAACTTTGTTATTTTAAAAAAAGAATGATGGTTGCCGATAAGGGTTATATCAGTGCCATGCAGTGTTGTTATGTATTTGATTTTATCTTCACCTGATATCTTCTGGGCAAGATATGCAGATGTGGCGTGAGGCATTGCATAATGCACATGCAGTATATCCAGATTTTCAGAATCGATGACCTCTGACATTTTGACACTTAGCGAAAGCGTGTAGGGAGGATACCTGAATAATGGGTATGCCATTACTTCAACTTCATGAAAAAAAATGTTCCCGTAATCTTTTTTAAGCCTGAATGGCTGGCCGTAGCTTATAAAATGGACACAATGACCCATTTTCGCGAGCTCTATGCCGAGCTCTGTTGCAATTGCGCCGCTTCCACCAAAAGTCGGATAACATGTTATACCTATTTTCATAAAGCTTTTCCTGTCAATATAAAATTATAAAACTACCGTCTTTTCAGAAGAGATACTTAAAGAAACTGACAGGGTCATCCACTTTAATTTCATGCTCAATAAAATAAGGCTCTCCGTATTTGACCCTTATTTTCAGCCCATAGCACTTATCCCTGCCGGTCACAAAGTCCTGGAAAAAATTTGAGTTGATAAAAGTCGGTTCAGCAAAGCTTGACTGCCTGTAAAACTGTGATTTATAAGCCATACAGGCTTTCATTTTGAGTTCATAATATCCTGATATATCCACTATAAAACTTGGAGAAAATTGATAGTTTAGCATGTAGCAGATCACTGCTCCGGGCCGGTGTGCCGGATGCGCAGTGACCAGCTTATTTAAACCTGCAGCAAAAATTGCATCTTTCAGCAGTTTATGGGCATTCTCATGGTCCGGATGCCTGTCAGCCCTGAAGGGAATAATTACAATTTCAGGCCTGTGCTTTCTTACCACTTCAATGACTTTCAGCCTGCTGTCCGGATCATTTTTAATATTGCAATCTTCAAGCCCAAGGTTTTCCCTGATATCAAGCTTTAAAATCCGGGATGCTTCATTTGTTTCCTTCTGCCTGGTAAAAACATCACCATTTGTGGACATTTCAGCTTCTGTAAGGTCAATTATTCCGGTTTTGTAACCAATATCCTTTAATTTCAGTAAAAGACCGCCGCAGCCAAGTTCAGCATCGTCCGGATGAGCGCCAAAAGCAAGAGCATCAATTTCTGATTTTTTATCCTTGTCCAGTTTATCCATATGAAAAAATCCCCCTTTAACCAGCATTTTAAGAATCGCCAGCAATTATGTGCTAATCTATTTCAATGAATTTATGAGTAAATTCTCTTGAGTCAATAATATCATTAAGCTTTTTTAAGAATATGAAATCATATTTATTTATATAATTAAAAACATTTACTATCCTTTCCTGGAGCTGTCCCCCCGGAAATATATTACTGTATATTTTTTCTAAATCTGTGGCAATAATATTGTCTTTTGATAAAATCTCTGAAGAAATTTTACCACTCAGGGACCTCAGCTCTTTGCTGACTGCAGCTTCAGTGCGGTCAATGGCATTTAAGGCGCCGGGATTTTTATCTGCGAGTCTTTGCCTGATTTTTTCAAGCCCTGATTTAAAAAAGGATTCAATATCATACAATTCATGCTTAACGGCTTCTCCGTATCCGGAGCCTGCTATTCTTTCAATTATTTCTTTTTTATCCAATTCGAGGTCTTCATATTTTAACCCCGTCCTTGAAAAAGATTTTTTCAGCTTATTCTCAATTATTGTAGCTGAAAATCTCGGGTATATCACAGGCTGTCTCATATTGAAAAACTCATAAACATCTTTTGTTTGCGCAAAATATGCTGCTTCTCCCGGCCCGCATACAGTGCAGACGACAGGAAGGATGCTGTCCTGAAAAAGCGGGCGCAAAATAACATTAAAACTGAGATCATCCGGGTTTGCAGACACTAAACTTTCAAGCTCCTTTCTATCCGTAAGCAGCTCCTTGCCTTCACTAAAATTCATAATAGAAAATACTTGACTTTTTTTGCCGGCGTTTTGTCTTACCCGTATTTTTTGTCTTATTCCATTCTTCACAATAAAAAAATCAAGAGTATCTCTTTCCAGTGAAAGCTGGCTGTGATATCCTTCAGCTTCTAAGGCACTTCCCCTGTTGTTAACTGCATCTGATATGAGCGTAAAATTATCAATATCATTTTTTACCAGCTCGAGTCCTTTATTTTTCAAGCCTTCAGCATTTGGATCAATGATTATGAGCCCGGTCCCGGAAAACATTTTTGTAATAAGCCTGGAAAAATAACTGGAAGGAGTTAATAAACCCTGTTTTTTTGACCGGATTTTAAATTGGGTATTATCTGCACAACTTTCAAGCAGCTTTTTTACAGATGGTGTGAAATCAGTAAATGATATTGTATTTAAAAGTTCCCCCACTTTCGAAAGAATGGTTTCTCTTTCCAGCACAATGTCTGAAAACCTTTTTTTTGCATCCAGCCGCTCAATATTTTTATAACCCTTTTTAAAACTCTCTCCCGGCTTGCTTATGGATACTTCTGAAAGCCTGCTGTCAAGAAAAAAAGCACTGTTTATCTGGCTGAAATTACTGTCATCAGAGGCATTCCAGAAAACAGGCACTACATCTGTTTTAAGTAAGCCTGAAAGAAATTCACTCAACCTGATTATTGATATTATCTTATAGATTATGAATACAGGACCTGTAAAAAGGCCCGGCTGCTGTCCCCCGATCACAACCATACAATTATCGCTGCGCAGTTTTATGCAGTTTTTTATTGTCTCGGGACTGCAGCCCAGTCCACGGTTATAATCTTCCAGCAGCTTTGACACATCCTGTCTGAAATTTCCACTGTAACCGGAAGAAAGGTGGTCCGCTCTTTGGAACAGATCATCTTTTTTGTGAAAATCAAAGTGAAAATATTTTAAAAGGTTTTCGTTCCCATGAATAAAATCATAGTAAAGCCTGCTGTAGTAGAATTTTATGGATTTTGTCTCTTTTATAGTAAACATTACATATATAATATAAAATACAGGTTTTTAATCAATATATCCTGTTGCGTCATCTAAAAAAGTATCCGAAAGCATATTTGATTTCATAAAAACTTAGTGTATTATATACAGGTATATTATTAAATAAAATTTTTTAGTCTGCATTTATAGCTTCTTTAAAAAACTTTTTTATTTTTTATTTTAAAAATTTCACATTTTAATTTAAAATATATAAACAAGAATTAAAAATTAATTTAAAACTTTCTAAAAGTCCTAAAAGGAGGAAAAAGGATGGATGCATATTGTGTAAAATGCAAAGCCAAGGTTGAGGTCAAGGATGCTAAAGAAGTTAAAATGAAAAACGGGAGACCTGCAATAAGCGGCAGCTGTTCAAAGTGCGGCACAAAAGTTTTCAAGATAAAATCAAAAAACGATAAGTAATATTTTAGGGTATTTTTTAATAGCATAAATTAAAAATATTGCAATAGAAAAAACGGCATTACAGCCGTTTTTTCTATTGGAGCTGCCTGCGATTATTTTTATTTTTAATGGCCGGCACTGTTTTTAATTGAAAAATATATTAAAAAAAGTAAAATAGAGTAAATTTTCAATGTGGAAAAGGATCAATATGGAAAACCAAGAACACCCGAAATATGCATTTTTTCAGGGAAACATAATTCCCATTTCTGAAGCAAAAGTAGATATCAGGACAAGTGCGCTTCAGTACGGCATTGCTGTTTTTGAAGGGATCAGATGTTACTGGAACAGCCAGGAAAACACTAATTATATTTTCAGGATGGCAGATCATTATGAGAGGCTGTTTAACAGCGCCAGAATAATGATGATAAATATTAAATACAGTATCGAAAAACTCTGTGAAATCACAGTGGAGCTGCTGAGAAAAGAAGGCTATCGTGAAGATTCCTATATCAGGCCTTTTGCATATAATAGCGGACTTAAAATCGGACCAAAACTTGGCGATGCAAACCAGGACCTTTTTATTTATACCATCCCTCTCGGCGAATACCTTGATATAAATAAGCCAAATAAAGTCTGCGTCTCTTCATGGACAAGGCTTCCGGATAATTGTATTCCGCCGAGGGCAAAAATATCGGGCTCATATGTAAACTCAGCAATGCAAAAAACTGAGGCTCTGCTCAATGGCTATGATGAAGCAATAGTCCTGACTTCAAATGGACAGCATATCAGTGAGGGCAGCGCTATGAATATTTTTATGGTAAAAAATGGCACCCTTATAACACCTCCAGTCACTGATGACATACTTGAAGGCATAACCAGAGACACTGTTATCAGGATTGCTGAAGACATTCCTGGTATAAAGGTGATTGAAAGATCCATAGACAGGAGCGAGCTTTACACTGCAGATGAACTGTTTTTCTGCGGCACCGGCGCCCAGGTATCACCCATAGGCAGTGTTGACAACAGGCCTGTAAAAGACGGTAAACTGGGAACAGTGACCAAAAAACTGCAGGATCAGTATTTCATGGTGGTTAAAAATCAGGTTAAAAAGTACGGGAAATGGTGTACAAAAGTTTAAGTGTTTTTTGAAAATAATTTCCTGGATATAATTTCCTCTTTTTAAGAGTTTCTTAATTGAATTCATTACATAATCCGGCGCAGCTGCAATACCTGCATTCTTTACTGTCCCGCTCTTTATCAGTGTTGAAATCTCCCGCATTTATTTTATTAATGGCTGAAATTATCTGGTTATTGAATTCATCTATTTCATTTCTGCTGAACTTATAAGAGTTTACAGCCCCGTTTTTCAGGAAAAACAGGCAGCATTGTATTTTACTGCAATCTGTATTATACATGCTTGACGTGCCTGAAGTGTAAGCTTTTAGCTGCTCAATATAATATTTATTTTCACTGGCGCTCTGCTCATCTGATGATTTATAATCAATAACTCTGAAATTGCCGTTATATAAAAAATCAAGCCTGTCTATTTTGCAGTTAAGAATAAATCCTGAAATGCTCCAGTAATATAATTGTTCAATTATCATTTTCTCAATATCATTATTATTATAAAGCTCACTGTTTGTATAATTATCCACACAATTGACAATTAGGCTGTCTTCATCATCAGTCATTATCTTAGCCATTTTATCTGCCTGCAGAGCATGAGGTTTAATGGCAGCTGAAGCATAGTTGTCTTTGACGCGACTGCCGAATTTTTGCAGAGTCAGCAGCTCAATGTATTTGTGGATTTTTTCTCCAAGCTGCAAAGACTTTGATGAGGGCTCTGAAAGATTATAAACATACTTCCATTTGTATTTTTTCGGACATTTAATATATTCCAGCACTTCTGTCAGTGAAAAAAATTTTTTTTCACTGAAGTGCTTCCCCGCCCTGGTGTCTATCAGCCCGCTTTTCATCTTTTCAAATGCAGCTATATAGTCTGCCAGCCGGATATCTTTTTTTAAAGCATGAATATCCAGACTTTCAATATTTTCAACTAAAAGCTTTTCTGATTTTTTAATCAGGCTATTGCTCAGCTGAAGCTTCTTATTTTCTTTTTCTTTTTCAGTTTTGATATCGCCTGCAAGCATATTTTTAACTTCAGCGGATTTTAATACTTCCTCAAGGAAAATAACCGGTTCCTTGCGTTTTCTTTCCTTAGTGTTTTTATACAGGTTTTCTTCATAATTGCTGTATGAAAGGTAAAGAAATTTTTTAGCCCTGCTGCATCCAACATAAAATATTCTTCTTTCCTCTTCAAGATATTGCCTTTTAAGCTCGTCATTAAATTTTTCCTTGCTTTTAAATTCAGGTTTTTTAGCGTAAAGGGCTCTGTCTTTGCGCAGTAATGACGGTACCCTGAATTTTTTTCCTGATTGTCTTACAGTAAAGTTACTGCTCCAAAGCATAGGTAAAAATACAGCTTCAAACTCAAGACCTTTTGAAGCATGGATTGTCATGACCTTCACAGAATCTGTATTCCCGTAGCCCGTGTTTTCAGGGTCTTCATCATCAGTTTTTGCTGCATCTTTTAAATAGTCAATAAAACTTTTTAAGCTGTTGCTTACATACTGTGTGTCAAAGTCTGAGCCCAGCCTCACCAAAGTCTCAACATTTTTAATCCTGGTTTTTAAGGACCTGTCAAAACCGGACCTGAATTCATCTGCTAATCCGGAATGCTCATAAATGAGGCTTATCAGTTCTCCAAGTTTTAACAGCGCAGAGCGGCTTTTATAAAATCTGAGTTCGTCCAAAAACAAAAAAAGTCTGTTTTTTGCTTCTTCACTCAGATATGGATTTGTACTGCAGCCCATTATCTGGACAATAAGATTTTTTGCAGCAGCTTGCCTGTCACTCATGAAGCATGAGCCGGCATTATCATAATTTCTGAGAAAAAATATGTCTCTGTCTGAGATATTAAATCCTGCGGACTGAAGTATATTGATAATATGCATGACATTGTCAGAATTGTTAATGACCATCAGCCATGAAATAATAAATAAGATCTCGGGTTCATAATAAAATCCAGTGCTGCTTATAAGCTCATATCTGATATTATATTTTTTAAGAGAAGCCGTTATCCGGCTGAATCTTTTTGTCCTTGAAAGTATTGCAATGTCTTTATCCCGGATCCCCTGTGCCTTAAGCTCAATTATTTTCTTTGATATTGATTCTGCTTCTTCCTCAAGTGAGTCTGCTGTAAAAAGCGTTACCTCTGATTCTTTTCCCCTGAATTCTGAATACAGCACTTTAGCAAACCTTCCCTGATTTGCTCTTATTATTTTATCTATTACATTGATTATATTTTCGCCTGAGCGGAAATTTGTAGTGAGCAGATAGTCTTTTACACTTTCATCTGTAAATTCATCCCATTCATGGAAATTCAGTATGTTTTCAATACATGCGCCCCTGAATGAATATATTCCCTGGTCATCATCTCCAACAATCATCATGCGGTTTACTCCCGGCTGATACAGCATAGCAATAAGCCTGCCCTGCGCAACATCTGTATCCTGGAATTCATCTATAAAAATATATTTATATTTTTTACTGTAATGCTCCCTGACAGGAGGTTTTTCAATGAATAGCCTGTATGGAAGGAACACGTGGTCATGATAATCTACAAGATTATTTTCATTCTTGATCTGCTCGTATTGCTCATAAACATTACACAGGTCCGCCTGGTAATCTGCGATTACTTCCTCTTCATTTTTTAAGGCCAGGCTTTTAAAACCGGCCAGCAGGTTTTCTGATGAATTTATATATTCTCTCAACTGGACAGGGGTAATAAGATTGTTTTTAAGATCCCAGATGTATTTAAGTATATTATCTATAAAAATTCTTCTGTCCTTACCGGCTTTCACAGTTTTAAAATCCGTTTTCCTGACAACTTCATATATGATTTGCCAGGATTTTGGGATATTTATAAGGTTATAATCTTTTCCAAGTCCAAGTAAAAAACTGTTCTCGGAAATTATATGATTGCCAAAAGAGTTAAAAGTAAAAATATTTATCTCATTAAAATCAATTTTATTTTTTAGACGCTCTTTTAACTTTATGCGCATATTTTCTGCAGCATTCCTTGAAAAAGTAATGGCAAGCACCTCCTCCGGCAGGCACAGCTTTTCCTTGAGAATTTCTGCAATGCTGCTGGTGAGCACAAATGTCTTGCCGGATCCGGCGCAGGCAATCACCCTTTTCACATTGTCGCGGCCTGAAATTATTTCAGATTGCTGTTTTGTGATTTTTATTTGTTTTTTTACATTATTTCTTACTGTCATTTAAATCTCTGGAGCATAATATAAAACATCAATTACCTGTCCCGGGCTTCGGTTCCGGCATTCCGGCACATTATCTTCATTTGACAATCTCTGCAGGCATAGCTTTCCGGAGGCAATGGCTCAAAAGACTCTTTTTTTATATTTGATATAACTTCATCCAGCCTGGCAAGAATATCGTCCGGATCATAAAAGTCTTCTGGCAATTCATTTTCCTGCTTTTTTTCATCGCCAAGAAAAACATATTTAAGAAGAAATTCTTTTCTTCTTATTTCTTCAAAGTCGCTGCAAAGATCTGCAGCTGCTCTGTAAATTCTTAATTGCATTTCATTCTCTTCATCAAGAATATGGTAATTTCTGGAACCTGATTTAAAATCTATAAGCTCAATTTTTCCATCACGGCGGAATACCATGAGGTCTATACGGCCGGTTATTTTATTTTCACCGGCATTAAAACTAAATGGCCTCTCAACACATACCCTGATGGAATCTTCCATGATATTTTCCAGTCTGCCGTAATATCTGTTAAAATCCGAGAGTGCTTTTTGCAGCAGCTGGTCTTTCAGGTAGCTGAATTCCAGATCATTATGCTCGAGGTTTTCAAAAGTATTGATTATTATCTGATTGAGTTTCTCCCGGGAAGGTTTTCCGGTCTCATCCTTAAAAAAATTTTTCAATATTTCATGATATGCATTACCAATTACAAGCGCAAGACCAGAGTCATCTCTTATATTATAAAAATAGTTTATTTTATATTTGAAAGGACACTCAATGTAGTTGCTGATTGCGCTGTAGGAAAAGCTCCTGTCGGAAGTTTTAAATGGATTGGATTCATTTAATGTAGCTTTGACATTGCTCCACCATTTGTCGGGAGGATATATTATTTTAAGATATGCCAGTTCCTTAAGTAACCTGCTGACAGAAGAATTCCCTGAAGATATCAGCCTTATATGCTTAGCAAGAGCCTTTTTTCTTTCAAGCCACCTGTTTTTTACAGACATTGTGTCTAAGCTCTCCGAAAAACTGCCGTGAGCTGTCTCCGAAAAACTGCCGTGAGCTGTCAAATTTATGAGTTTTTTGGCAGCAAAACCCTGTTTTTTTCTTTTTGTCTTTTTTAGAAAACTGCTGTAAATATCCTGCAGCTCCTGAAAAAAAAGTGATTTCGCAGTTGCTTTGCTGGAAGTCACGGTTAGATATTTTACAGCCCTTGTCATCCCATTATAGAGCAGCCTTCGCTCATTCTCCATATGCCGGTGTTTTAAAAGTTCTTCCCTTAATATTTTTTTATCAAGAAAGTAACTGAAAAGCTGCATGTCATAAAGCTGGGTCATGCCAAATTTTGATGGCAGATAATCCTCATTAATAAAGGGCATGAAAACGCAATCAAATTCAAGACCTTTGCACTGATGATAGCTTAATATATTTATATAGCCGGGTTTTATGAAATCTTTTGTGCTTTGCTCTATTTCTTCAAGAAAGCTGTTATCAATAGCATCTTCGAGATATTGAAGGTAATCTCCAATCGAATTAGAGCCGGGGTTGCTTTCCGAAAAATCTTCCACGGTCCTAATAAAATCTCCGAGTATTATCGCTGCATTTTCTTTTTTCCGCTCATCGCTGTGAGAGTCATTAAAAATATTTTTGATGACACCTATTTCACTGTCGTGTACCAGGCAGCTTAAAAATTCGAGGACATTTAAATCAGCAAGTTTTAAATATCTGTCAATTGCTCCGGCAAATACTTGCAGTCCCTGATTGTCTGCCGGTTTAAAAACTTCAGCCAGGGTGCCTGCTTTACAAATACTTATATTGTCCTGTCCTTTTAATAATTTTTCTTCATCTATATTTTCTTTAAAAAACATTTCAACATTTATCGGGTCCAGGCCTGAAAAAGATGAAAACAAAATTGACTGGAAAAGCTTTTCAATATTATTTTCAACAGGATTTCCGGCAGCATTACTTCTTTTACCGAGGAGATCTATAAGCCTCATAAAATCCAGTATGTACTTAACATGCGGGTTATCAAGCAGTGACCTTGAGCTGCGCATCAAATAATCAATCCTGTTATCAGTAAGCAGTTTTGTAAGAAGGTTTGATTTATAGTCGCTTCCCTTAACTATTATACAAATCTTCTCGGGTTTTATGTTTTTAATCAATATGTGCTTTTTGATAATGTCGCAAATATAGTTAATCTCTTCGAGGGTATTTTTAAACTCTTTTAATGTTAAACTCTCATTGAGGGGGCCTTCACTGGATATGCTTTTTGCAGTTTTTAATATTCTTTCTTTATTCCTGCTTATAAATCCTTCTGAAACTTTGTTGATGGCATGGGCGCTTCGGTAATTTTTCTTTAAAAATAAAATATTGCCCACAGATGTTTTTCTGTTCAAATGCTGTTTCTGGAGTCTGTAAAATACTTCATTGAAATTATTGAGCATTGAGCCTCTGAAAGCATATGTGCACTCATCATCATTTCCAAAAAAAATACGGTTTTTCACTTTCAGATTTTTCACTATTTCATATTGCGCTTTATTTGTTTCCTGAAATTCGTCTGCCACCAGTATATCAAAAGCATGATCATAGAATTGTTTCAAATTTTTACTGGTTTTCAAAATTGAAACGCTATCCTCCAGCAGTCTTCCATAATCATAAATATCTCTTTTTACCAGCTCTTTTTTATATTTTCTGAAAATACCGGTTATTTCAGACAAAAGCTCGCCTGCAAATGGATAGAGGCCTGCTGCAAGAGCATCCGGCTCAATAAGATTTTCCTGCGCTCTGAGGATGAAATCAAACACTTCCTGGATAAAGCTCCTGGCAACAAATTTATTGGTATTCATATATTTATAAGCAGCAGGATAATCTTTTTTGACATTATCTTCTAAAAGAAGGTCTTTTAATAACTTCCACTGCTGGGGTGCGGTTAATATTTTAAGCTTGTCGATTTTTCCGGTAAAATTGCCGGAAATAAATTCAACAAATCTTTTACGCTCTATCAGTTCAGCACAAAAAGAGAAAAAAGTAGTTATACGGATCTCGCAAATGCTTCTGCCTGCTGATTCAGCAGTCTTTTCCCTGAGTATTTTTGCCCAACGCCGGTTAAAGCAGAAAACAACTATTCTGGATGTATTATAATCATTCTTCCTGATGAAATATTCTATTAAATCAAGCATGATCCTGGTCTTGCCTGTTCCGGGAGGTCCGGTTACCAGGAAATCACCTTTCCCTGAATCAAGATATTTTTTAATGACCGGGTGCAGCATCTTATTATTAACTAAAGATAACTGATTTAATAAATGGAGCGGGGTACGGGAATCGAACCCGCCTTTTAAGCTTGGGAAGCTTATGTACTGCCAATGTACTAACCCCGCATTTTTTAAGAGATATTGCCGGAATCGTCGCTTTCGTTTATCTCGTCGTCATTGTCTTCAATATTAATTGCATTGCTTTCTGTGCCCGGACCCGTGTTTGAAGCCGCCGTTTTCTCTCCATACTGTTCCTGCACTTTTGTATTTTCCGGATGCGGCTGCTGTGCGGGCTGAGCCCTGTCCTGAAGCACCTTCTGGTCCTCCACATATTGGATTACAGGAGAAGCAGCGCTTTTATCGGCAGCGCCGAAAGGACGGGATGGAGCTTTTTCATCCGGCACAAGATTTGTTATTGTCAGCCTGGTATCAACCACCTTAACATTGAGACGATTAAGTGAAACATCCCGGGCTATTTTGATTATTTCAGTCATTTTTTCAGGGATATTTGCTTTCTGGCTCATTTCTACATTCATTTCTATTATTATGCCACCTGATTTCTGGCTTATATCAATGCCCAGGCTCTTTATCCCTTCCACTTTAAGGACTGCGTCTTTGACCTGATGCGCAATTGTGTCTATGGTAATCATTGCAGTGCCTGATTCTACATTGTAAACCTTTGCTATCCTGGTTTTCCTTCTGTAAAATTCCAGCAGCAGCAGTAATATACAGACAACTATCACAAAAAGCAAAGCCAGAGTGGAGATATAAGGACTTATATTTATGCCCGGATTAAAAATTTTGTGCGCAATATCTGACCACTTAAAAAAGCCTGCAAATTCATTGACAATTGACAGAGAAGAAATGATTATAAAAAATAACAGCAATATTATCAGTATAATTTTGTTAAAAACATTCATGGGTATCACCTTTCAGATTATTTTTTATTTTCCTGATGCCCTTTTCTAATGTCAGGCTCTTTCTTTAGAATATTATAACCAAATTGCAAAATCAATAAAGCCTGATTAAACAATTATTTTATTTTATTTTATTAAAAAAACTTATAAAATTATTAATCATGAAAAACCTTGTAATATTAAATCCTGCATCACGGAACGGTAAGGCTCTTGAGCTGAAAGAGAAACTTGAAGAGATACTCGTAAGCGCCGGACTGGACTATGTCCTGCATATAAGTAAAAGCGCAGAAGATATAAGAGAAATCATCAGTAAAAATATTGATGTTTTTGACAATTTTATTTCCTGCGGAGGTGACGGAACAGTGCACAATATTGCAAATTGTCTTGCAGGCACCGGTAAAAACCTCGGGTGCATACCTCTAGGTTCCGGCAATGACATTGCACGAAATCTAGGCATCCCGCTTGAAATTGATAAGGCAGCAGCAATAATAAATGACGGAAATACAAGGAAGCTGGATATGGGAATGATAAATGGCAAATATTATTACCTTGCAGTGTCTGGCGCTGGTTTTGATTCTGCAGTAACCGATCTTGCCAATAATACCAGGCTCCCTCTTAAAGGAACGTCAAAATACACTTATGCAGTCTACAGGACACTTATAACATTTCGGTCCAAAAAATTTTTTATAAAATTTGACGGACAGGAAAAAACCGCCAATGCAATGTTCGTGGTTGTCGGCAATATGAGCAGTTATGGAGGCGGTATGAAGATTGTTCCGGAAGCAGACCCCGAAGATGGCATTTTTGATGTTTGCATCATAAATCGTATGAGCAAAATGTACTTCGTAAAAGTTTTCCCATCAGTCTTTGAAGGAAAGCACACAAGCGACCCTTTTGTTGATTATTTCAAAGCAAGCGAAGTTGAGATTGACAGTGAGTACAATTTCAGTGTTTTTGCTGATGGTGAATATATCTGTAAGCTGCCAGCAAAATTTGAAATGGCTAAAAAAGCAATAAGCTTCATAGCACCCAAAAAATAAGCTTATTGCTGCAGCGGCTGCAGCCGGCACAGGCTTATTTTGAAAATCTGACCCAATCGCCATTTTTCATTATGAATACTGTTGACTCCGGATTTACCCTGTCGCCATTGGAATTGAATTCTATTTTTCCGACAATTCCATTATATGACGTGGCTTTCAACTCACTTGAATAATCCTCAGGTAATATTGAATTCGCTTTTTTTATTGCACCAATAAGAATATACATCGCGTCATATGAATATGGGGCAAACGGTCCAGGACCTGTCTTTATGATATTTGTATCTTTCATTTTAGCAGCAAAGTCAGAATATTTTCTCCAGAAATCAATTGCGCTCTTGTCTTCTGTGTATTTTGCAAGCGCCGGAGGCTCGGGAATAATGGCAATAAGACCTTCCAGATCAAGTTTGTCTGTCAACCCGCTGATTCTGTCATCCATACCGGCTTCTTCCGTGATAAACCTGCACTTAAGACCGGTTTTTTTGACTCTTGAAATTAAGTCGGCCACTTCATTATACGGAGCACAGAAAAAAACTGTGTCCGGCTCATCAATCAGGAGGTTTTCAGCAAGTACATTATATTCATTTGAATCATATTTTACTGAGTATCTTTTACTGTAACTGATTTTTTTATTTCCAAATACCTCTACCAGAAAATCCACCAGTTTGACAGAATACTCTTCCGTATTATCTATGATTACGAGTTTTTCCGGTCTGAGTTTCTGGTCAATAAAATCTGCTATGTTTTCGATTTTCTGGCTGTTATTGATTATCATCCTGTAAAAATTCGGCATGCCCCTCGAAATATCATTACCCTGCGCAGATGGCGTAATCACTGGAATATTGAATTCTGCATAAACAGGTACAGATGCTTTTGTAGTGCCGTTAAATGTCGGGCCAATGACTGCAGCCACTCTTTCCTCAACAAACTCCTGCGCTATCAGGAATGCTCTTTCTGCATTCCCTTCATCATCTTTTGATATTACTTCTATTCTGTAATCAAAACCCCCAACCCTCACAGGTGAAAGTTCCGAAACTGCAAGCTTAAGGCTGATAAGCTGGTCATCTCCATAAAATTTATCACCGCCGCTGAGCACTGCCTGGTTGCCTATCTTTATAATTTTCTCCTGACTGTCGCACGCTGAAAAATTAATTGTCATTATTAAAATAACTGAGAGTAAAAAAAATATAACAATAGCCCTGTACTTGTTAAAATAAGGTATAGATTTGTTCTCACCCATTTATTTCTCCCGGGTAATTAAAATAATAAAAATCATTAAGCGAATACTTTATTTTTTATCTGTGTGATAATCAAAAGTGATTATACCAGAAATCGGTTAATAATTAATTAAAATATATTATTGAAGTATCTAAAATTGTACTGATTTATTATAAAAATAGTGGTAAACTTTTTTAATACCGGAGTTTATCATAAAAATATCAAAAAAGGAGGGTATTTTATGGGCAAAATAGGTATAGTGACTGACAGCACTTCGGACATTCCTGCAGAGCTTGCAAAAAGATACAACATCAAAGTAATTCCGCTTTATGTCAATTTTGAAGATGAAACTTTTCTTGATGGAGTGGATATAACGCCAAAAGAATTTTATGAAAAACTAAGGAAGGTCAAGGTATTGCCAAAATCGGCCCAGCCCTCTCCTTCTGATTTCATTGAAATTTACAGAGAAGTCTTCAAGGAATTTGACAGTATCATATCCATACATATTTCCCGAAAAATGTCAGGCACAATTGATTCCGCAGAAATTGCCAAGAAAGAGCTTGGCGGCGATATTGAGATTGTTGATTCTGAACTTGTGCATATGCCGCTTGGAATAGTTGTTTTAAAAGCTGCCCAGATGGCTGAAGATGGCAGGCCCAAAGAAGAGATACTGGAGGCCATCAATTCATACAGGGAAAAGGTCAAAGTGCTTTTTATCCCCAAGACACTGAAATATCTTATAATGGGTGGAAGGATAGGAAGAGCAAAAGGATTGATTGCTTCGATACTGGAAATAAACCCCATTCTTACATTGCACAAGGGAGAAGTTTCCCAGTATAAGACAACAAGAAGGTGGAATCAGGCAAAAAATGAATTGATAGAAGCAATGAAGACTATGGTTAAGGATCCCGCAAATCTCACTGTATATATTACTGACTCAGATGCTCCTGAAGAAGCCGAGGACATGCTTCAAAGGGTCAAGTCGGAAATCGGTCCCCGTGAAATACTGAAGTCCTATATTGGGTCGATAGTCGGTATTCATCTTGGTCCGGATTCAGTGGCTGTAATATTTTTTGAAGACTAATTAAAGAAGAGTTAGCTAATTTGTAAGGATAAGATAGGAGATATTATGCCAAAGGTTGCCATAGTGACAGACAGCACAGCAGATCTTCCTGAAGAATTGTATGTACAGAACAATATCACTGTTGTTCCGCTTTCTGTTATTTTTGGAGAAGAAGTATATATTGACAACAGACAGGATCTGACAGTTGACAGGTTCTTTGAAAAACTCAAATCTTCAAGCAAGCTTCCAACAACAGCACAACCGACTCCTGCTGATTTTATAAAAGTTTACAGAAAGCTGATGGAAGACAATGATAATATTTTGTCGATACATATCTCCAAAAAAATGTCAGGGACAACTGATTCTGCTGAAACTGCAAAAAAGGAAATAGGCAGCAGCAGTATTACAGTTATTGATTCAGAGCTCACAACTATTGCGCTGGGGCTAATTATACTTAAAGCATCGCAGATGGCAAAAGCGGGCTGTTCTATTGAAGAAATAGTATCCAAAGTAAAAGATTTAAAAACTTCCATGAACACCCTGTTTATTCCCCATACTCTGGAGTATCTGCAGAAAGGCGGAAGAATAGGAAGGGCCAAAGGCCTTATAGCATCATTGCTTGAAATTAAACCCATCCTGACACTGCATCTCGGTGAAGTGTCACAGTACAGGACAACAAGAAGATGGAACCAGGCTAAAAATGAAATGCTTTCCTCAATGCAATCAATGATAAAAGGCAATGGAAATCTTTATTTATCAGTAGCTGACGCAGATCTTGAAGAAGAGGGTAATGAAATGACGGAAAAAATAAAACAGATGTTCAAACCCGCCTTTGTATTAAGATCTAAAATCGGCTGCATAGTGGGCACTCATCTTGGTCCGGCAATAGCTATTGCTTTTTATGAGGAGTAAAACTGGATACAAGTGATAAAAAAAACATGCGCAACAGTATCCAGCGGCTGAGGGACAATATACCTGCTAAAATCCGGCGTGAAAAAAGCAGAATAATTTCAAATAAATTCTTCAAGCTCCCGGAATATAAAACAGCAGATACAATATTGCTTTACTATCCTTTCAGAAGTGAGCCAGATACGTCAATAATAATAAAAAGGGCAATTTCTGAAGGAAAAAAAGTTGCATTGCCTAAAATCTCAGGCACTGCCCTGAAATTATATTATATTAATGATACCCTCAAACAACTGAAACCCGGCGCTTATGGTATAATGGAGCCGGATGAAGAATCATGCGTCAAGGCTCACCCGGAAGATATAGATATTGTACTGGTCCCTGGAGTGTGTTTTGATAAACAGCTTAACAGGATAGGCTATGGAGGCGGTTTTTACGACAGGTTGCTTCCAGGCATTTCTCCAGGTGCAAAAAAAATATCAGTTTGCTTCCAGGTACAATTAGTTGATAAAATTCCTTCAGCCGGACATGATGTCCCGGTGGATATGATAATAACCGAAGAAAATATTTATAAATAGTATCGGTTCCGATTTTCTATAAACTTAAGTATTATCTCTGTGTTTCAATGGAGAAAATATAAATGCGCAATGAAAACATAGCTATACTTATTCCGGCATACAATGAAGCAAAATATATAAGGAAAGTAATTGAAGATTGCAGAATTTACGGACTGGATATAATAGTTGTCGATGACGGTTCAACTGATAATACGGCGGATGCAATACAGCCGCTGATAAATGATAATAAGCCGAGGGTCATTTTAATTGAACATACAGTCAATAAAGGCAAGGGACAGGCTTTAAAAACAGGCTTTGATTTTGCAGTTGCAAACAATTACAAAGGCGTAATAACTATTGATGCTGACGGACAGCACGCTGTTGAAGAAATAGCTGATTTTATAAAGACAGTAAACCAGTATGAGCCGGATATTATTGTCGGCAGCCGGTTTCAGAATACAAAGGGTATGCCATTTATAAGACTGGCTACAAACTTCTTCACATCCTGGCTTATATCTGCCATTGCAGGACAGAAAATAAATGATGTGCAGTCAGGCTTCAGGTATATCGGCTATGACTCTTTAAAGAATATAAAGCTTGAAACAAGCAATTTTGACACTGAACCGGAAATACTGATGAAGGCAAGCTGGATGAACCACAGAATACTGAACATTCCGATTTCAACAATTTATCATGAAGATTTTGTAAGCCATGTGAATCCTGTAAAAGATACAATAAAATTTTTCAAGCTTGTATTTAAAAGCCTTGGATGGAAAAGAAAATTCAAGCATTCCCGTACCAGTTTTTAAAAGATTCGATATATGCCATAACCTGCTTGTTGAAGACCAGCAGTAATATTACTATTATGAGCACTACAATCACAATTATTGCCAGCTTTTCAGCTACAGTGAGTGAACGTCTTTTTTTATCGTCATGATGATGCAGCAATTTAATACTATCCTCTGATTATGTTATCTTTTGAGGCTTTTATCAGGAACAAGACCATCCGGGACTACATTGCAGCAGGCAATAAGCATTGAACAGATACTTGCACTGCTGTTTTTTATCACCCGGATTTCTTTTAAATTTGAAGTTTTACCGGAGATAATCTCTATATCCTTCTTAGGTATCCCGGTTTTTTCAGAAATGAAAGCTATCAATTCTTTATTTGCCTTGCCTTTTTCAGGCCGCGCTTTTATTCTTATTTTTATTCTGTCGCCAAAAAAACCTTCAACCGAATTTTCAGCAGCACCCGGGCGGATGCTCAGCTTTATTTTTTCAACTTCCATGAAATAAAGCCTCAGTCATCTGATGCACGAAAAAAATTTTCAATGATATCAGGATTAGCTATATCTATTTTTTTCCGCTCTCTTTTTGGAGCTTCTGCGTCAAAAGAATAATCGTCTGATGCTGGCTGATTTTCAGCGCTTTCTGAATTGTCCTGCTGCTCCTGAGTCACAGCCTCATTTATTTCTTCCTGTGGCAGACTGTGCTGTTTTTGCTGCTTCTGCTCCGCAGCCTTTTCCCCATCCTCCTGCTTTTTTATCCTTTCATAATAATAGCTGCCTTCTCTCTCAGCATTAATATTATATTTATCAAAACTGGAGAAATCACTGAATGGCTCACCGGAGCTTTTTTCTTCTGGCTTCATTTCATTATCTTTATATTCTGCAGCACCGGCTGTATCGTCTTTATCCTGAGTTTTTTGGTCAGGAAGCTCTCCTTCAGTTTCAGAAATGAAGCCATCATCCTGCTGCAGCTCAAAAGAGTCCTCCGTTGCAGGAGCAGGGGCTATTTCCATGGCGTCTATATACTGGTTTATTTCTTCAATCATTTTTTTCATTTTTGTTTTTATTTCTTCATATTTACTTTGAAGAATGATTATAGACTCTTCGATATGGAATTTTTGCTTCTGGAGGAGGCTCAATGCCTTTTCTTCTTCATTTTTTCTCTGATCTATTATGGCATCGGCTTCCTTTTTTGCCTGTGTTTTAATATCTTCAGCGACCTTGTGCGCAGAAATAAGTGCGTCCTGAATGATCTTTTTTATATCTGTATCCTCTACTGTATTCTCAAACTTGAGCTTGTCCAGGCTTTCCTGCAGCTCACGGTTTCTTTTTATAAGCCTGTCAAATTCTACAGACAGGATGTCAAGGAATTTGTCAACTTCTTCCGGCTTATATCCTTTAAAAACAATGTGAAATTCTTTTTTCCTGATGAATTCAGCATTTTTTTCCATAATTGCCTCCAGAAAATTTTTTCGAATTAATTTATATTATAGCACCATTGTGCCTTATATTGTTTTACTGCAATATATTTCTTTGCTGAAACTGTTTTCCTGCCTTAAAAATATCAATCTCCATGCAGTATTTTATCCTGTATTTTTTCTGCTCTGTTGAATGCACCGTTCACAGCAGCTTTTATTATCTTGTCGAGCTGTTTTTTCATAAAAATGTCAAGCGCAGCCTCTGTAGTGCCTCCAGGTGAAGCTACCATTTTAATAAGGTGCCCGGCGTCACTGTTAAATTTTTTCAGCATTTCTGCAGAGCCTTCCATTGTATCCAGCACAAGCTTATTTGCATCTTCTATTTTTATACCCAGATCGCAGGCTGCTTCCACAAGCAATTTAAAAATAAGAAAAAAATATGCGGGCCCGCTGCCGCTGATAGCAGTTGCTGCATTCTGCAGCTTTTCGTCAACAATGACATATTCCCCTAAACCTGCAAAAACTTTTACTGCAAATTCAAGGTCTTCTTTATCCGCATACTTTCCTTTTGAAATTACAGCAATCCCTTTATTTACCAGCACGGGCGTATTGGGCATCACCCTTATTACCGGTGCCTTTGCATTTAATTTTTTTTCATAAAAACCTGCCGGAACACCCGCTGCAATGCTTATGATTGTATTTTTTCCCGGAGCAAAAACATTTTTTATACTATCAGTTACAGCGCCGACATCTTTTGGCTTCACTGACACAAGCAATTTAGCAGTATTGAGAGTGAGATTAGTCAAATCACCCGCCATCCTGATGTTAAATTCGTATTCAGTTGCTGCTGCAGTCTCCGGATTTACATCATATGCAGTAACCTGATGAGGTTTTAAAAAACCGGAAGAAAAGATACCGCTTAATATGGCCTTTGCCATATTGCCGCAGCCGATTATTCCAAGTTCAAAATTATTTACTTTATCCAATGGTTAAAAATCCTCCAGGACTGTTTAAAGCTGGTTATACAGCCCTCTCTCCCTGAGAATTTCCTTTTCATTTGAAGTGACAACTGTATTTTTTGGAGTAAGCAGAAATACTCTGTCAGCAACTTTTCTTATGCTGCCTTCCAGGGCATATGTCAGCCCACTGCAAAAATCTATTATTCTTTTTGCAAGATCAGGATTTGTACTTTGCAGGTTGATTATTACAGGAACACCAGCCTTCAGGTCGTCTCCAATAAGCTGCACTTCTTCAAACTCATGAGGCTCCTCAACAGATACCCTGAAGCTTTTAAGGTCCTTTGTCCCATCAATAGAAAGCAGCCTCCTTGGCTGTTTAATATTTACAGGGTTTTTTCTCTGGTTTTCTTCCCTTCGGAGAGACGGCCTGAAAGAATAGTCGTTTTTAGGATAAGGGTTCTCTTGAAAGGACTCTTTTAAAGAAGAGTGCCTTTCTTCAAACTCATCATTGTAGTCCTCAATACTGTTTTCAGTGCTGTCATCTTCTGCAAGGCCAAGGAAAGAAAGTGTTTTTTTGAAGAAAGTTCCCATCATTCCTCCTTTTGCTTTTGCATGCTTTAATTATTGCTACAATTTTACAACGTTTATTACCTAGAATTATAATAGAAATTATAATAAAAATCTAACTAAATCTATAAAAATATTAAAGAGCCGATTCTGACCATTGTAGACCCTTCTTCAACAGCAATCCTGAAATCATTGCTCATGCCCATTGACAGCTCCGTGATACCTTCAAACCCGGGATTTTTAATAATGCTGTCTCTTAAACTTCTGGTGCATCTGAAAACTTTTCTTATTAGAGTCTCATCACTGGTGAGCGGCGCCATAGTCATAAGTCCGCAAGCCATTATATTTTTATAATCAAGAATATTCCGGATGAAATATTCCGCTTCATCCGGTTTAATACCATATTTTGTTTCTTCACCGGATATATTCACTTCTATCAGCACCTTCTGTATCTTGCCCTCTTTAAATGCTGCCTTATTCACTGCTTCTATAGTGCTGATGCTGTCAATCGAGTGAATATATTCTGCCAGGGGCACCACTGCCTTAGCTTTTCTGCTTTGCAGATGCCCTATAAAATGCCATCTGACCTTAAGGGCAAGACAGCCAAGTTTACAGTATTTCTCTGAAAATTCATCCGCTCTGTTCTCGCCAAAATCAGTTATACTGCCGGAACCTATCACGTCTTCAATCTGCTTAGCATCAGCATATTTTGAGGCTGCTATCAGGGTTACTGAGCCGGGATCCCTGTTTGATTTTCTGCAGGATTCTGAAATATCATTTCTTAATTGTTCGATTTTTAACCTGTAAGTATTGCTTTTGTCCAATGCAGTCTTTATTCTCCAGCTCCGCAGATATACTATCCCTGGAAACCGGCTTAATTAATATATTTATTTTTCTCTGTTTTTTCTTAGAAATGTGGGCACATCAAGATAATCATCTTCTTCGATTGTTTTAAAATCATCTGTGCCATATCTGTTTTCATATGTTTTTTCTGCAGCAGGTTTTTTCCCGGTTTCCGGGAATTCGCTGTCACTCAATATTTTTTCAACAGCCGTATCTTTTTCAAGATCTGATATTTTTTCTTCCGGTATAAAAGGTTTTTCAAAAAATCTTTCCCTGTCTTTAAAACCTGCAGCAATAATAGTGACTTTTAATTTATCATTAATGGTCTCATCTATTACTGCACCAAAAATGATGTTTGCATCTGCACTTGCAGCATTCCTTATTACTTCTGCTGCTTCATTTACTTCATGCAATTTTAAATCAGGTCCACCTGAAATATTCAGCAATATACCTTGTGCGCCATCAATTGAATTATCAATCAGGGGATTTCTTATGGCAAGCTGGGCAGCTTTTATCGCCCGGTTCTCTCCGGATGCAACACCATCTCCAAGAATAGCTGTGCCGGCATCTTTTATTATTGATTTTAT
>MWAX01000152.1 GCA_002068775.1 Actinobacteria bacterium ADurb.Bin346
TGAAGACTCAGCAGCATATAAGCAGGAAACAAATAAGCAGGAACAATTAAATCCCGCGCAGGATAGCAGTGACGCAATTGTAATGTCCGAATCCTTGCCTGTTCTGTTTGAAGGAGTATACAGCCTTGATGAAAGCGCTGATAATTTGAATTTATATATCCCGGTAGCGTTTGACAGCCTTGATATAAATTACATGATAGAGAAATATCCCGGAGAAAAATCCGCATCGCAGACCAGCCACGGCATACTTCATCTTCTATTTAAAAATGAAGAAAAAAACACTTCTTATAACGGCAATATTTCAGTAACATTAATGGATGAAAAAAATACAGTGCTGGATACAATGTCTTTTGATTTTTATAATTTTATTCATGGCAGCGCCAGGCTTGAAAAAATATATTTTGGCTCAGGCTATATGACATTTGCACTTTTAATAACAGGTGAAATAAAATAGCAATATAAAATCTTTTTTATTTATTACCTTAATTTATTTAATAGTTTTTTCGATAAATATAAATAAACAATAATTATAAAAAATGAAAAAACGGGGTGGGTATGAAAAGTTTTAAAAAGAAATTTCTGACAGGGGCAATTGTAGCTGCTATGCTGGCTGCTTTTATTCTTACTGGTTGCGCTACAATGAGATCTGCCAGTCAAGCCGTTAGGCCCGAGCGTGATTACTCCGAGGGTTATGAAGCAGGCAGCATGCTTAAGGAGGTGCCCGCAGATGAGATGGCATATGAAAAGTCTGCAGCAACTACTGTTGCAGCGCCTGCCGGAGATACAAGCGGAGAGCTTTATACTGATGCGGGAAGTTCAGATGCAGCAACTTCTCAGACAGTGAGCGCAAAACTCATAAAGAATGCTTCAATACAGGTGGAAGTGCAGAAAGGATCATTTGAAAAGGCTTTATTTGCAATTGCAAGCCTGGCTGAGCAAAATAACGGTTATGTAAGCAACTCACAAAGCTACTCTGACAGTGAAGGTAAAATGACCAGTGGTACGATAACGATAAGGGTCGATAAAAATAATTTTGATGCAGTCCTGAATAAAATAAAGGAAATGGGCACTGTGCAGAATGTGACCATAAGCGTATCAGATGTTACACAGGAATATGTTGATAATGAAAGCAGGCTAAAAAACCTTGAAGCTCAAAGACAGAGCCTGCTGAAACTTATGGACAAATCAGTCACTGTAAAAGACAGTATTGAAGTTCAGAGAGAGCTTAGCAATGTCGAGGGGCAGATAGAGATAATAAAAGGAAGGCAGAACTATCTGGACAATCTAATTGCCTATTCAACAATTGATGTTTATATATCAGAGCCCAAGGCAATAACTGATTCCACTGAAGGCGGGTTTACAGGTGCGGTCAAGAGAGGCGCAAGGGGCGCCCTTACTGCGTTGAGAGTAATAACTATGGTTCTTATTGCAATCAGCCCGCTGCTTGTAATTGCAGGAATTATCCTTATAATCATCTGGCAGAGCCTCAGGGCAAAGAACAGGCGAAGAGCCAGGATGAAAGCAGAGCAGGCAAACCAGGAAATCCAGAAAAAGTGAGAAAGTAAAAAGATATAACGGGAAATATTTCCTTATGATCCAATTCAAATAGAAAAATAAGAAAAAATAAACCGGCTCCATAGCGGGCCGGTTTATTTTTTTAAAGAGCGCCAGTCTTAAGCTGCTGTAAACACAAATCTTAAATGGTGCATAATGCATTAAATCACTGCCGGTCTTAGCAGCTCTTATGTCTAAGTCCGCAGTTATTCATGGCGCAAAGCTTCAATTGGGTTCAGTCTTGCTGCCCTCATAGCCGGGTAGATCCCAAAGAATAACCCTACAACTGTTGAAAATGTCAGTGCCAGTATTATTGAAAATGCTGATATATTTGTTGTAAGTATTGTAAAATTATTTAGCAGCACTGATACGGTTACAGCAAAAGCAATCCCAAGTATTCCTCCTGTGATGCTCAGCACAACACTTTCAGTCAGGAACTGCAGCAGTATATCCTTGTTTTTAGCTCCGACTGCTTTTCTTATGCCGATCTCCCTTGTTCTTTCTGTTACAGACACAAGCATGATATTCATGATGCCAATGCCGCCAACAAGAAGAGCAATTCCTGCTATGCTAGATATTGTTATGGTAAATATGCTTGTAATAGTACCCAGGATGTCAAGAAGCTGGGTCTGGCTCTGCACAGTGAAATCATTCTTCTCATCAGGTGCAAGATTGTGCGCTCTCCTGAGTATGCGCTCCACTTCATAAGAAGCCTGTTTCATTGTGTCCTCAGATTTACTCTGGGCAATGATCATGTTTACATAATCTATGCCATACAGCTTGTTTTGTGCTGTAGTGATTGGAATGGTCACTGAATTATCCTGGTCATTGCCGAACTGATCAGTGCCTTTTGGTTTTATTGTTCCGATAATAGTGAAATTCTTTCCGTCAATTTTTATTATTTTACCCATTGGATCTATTCTGCCGAATAGTTTATTTATGACTGTCTGCCCTACAAGAACGACATTTGCAGAATTAAGGACATCACTTGAAGTGTAGAAATTACCCTTATCAACCTCGAAATTATAAATAAATTCAGCCTTCTCGCTCGAAGCATAAACAGTGACTCTCTGATTCTTATTAAGATATTTTACTACCGAGGAATTCAGTATTGCCGGGGCAGCCCCATTAAGCAACGTTGCCTCCCTTTCAATTGTCCTGACATCATTTACGGTGAGTGCCTTGCGATCCTTGTCTTCGCCAATCATCTGCTCAAATCCATGGGATTCCTCTTCGCGGTTGCCAGGAGTTACAATAATCAGGTTTGAGCCTATGCCCTGGACACTTGAAATTACTGATTCCTGCGCACCATAGCCTATGGACATCATGGCGACCACCGCGCCGACGCCTATTATTATTCCGAGCATTGTCAGAAACGCTCTGAGCTTATTTGCGGCAAGGGACTGAAATGCTATTTTTACACTTTCAGAAAATCTTTTCATCTTAAATACTCTTTGACACCTTATCTTCGAGCTTTGGCATAGTTGCAAGCATCTGGTCTGCATTAATGGGGTTTTCTATACTTTCTTCATTTGATATCAGCCCATCTCTTAGATAAATTATCCTGTTTGTATGCCTGGCAATATCCAGTTCATGAGTTACCAGTAATATGGTCTTGCCATTTCTGTTAAGGTTCTGGAAGATAGACATTATTTCCTCACCCGTAACAGAATCAAGATTGCCGGTTGGCTCATCCGCCAGTATAATCGCAGGATCATTGACCAGAGCCCTTGCTATAGCAACCCTTTGTCTTTGCCCTCCGGAGAGCTCGCTGGGTTTATGCTTTTCCCAGCCGATAAGGCCGACTGCTTTAAGCGATTCATATATTTTTGCTTTTCTTGTTTTTTCAGAGCCTCTTTTAGAATAAATAAGCGGAAGCTCTATATTTGAAATTGTATTCGAGCGGGAGAGAAGATTAAATGTCTGGAAAACAAAACCGATTTTTTTATTTCTTATATCGGCAAGATTGCTGTCTTTCAGCTGGCTCACATCTGTGTTGTCCAGAAAGTATGAGCCGCCGTCAGGTGTATCAAGACAGCCGATTATGTTCATCAGCGTGGATTTGCCTGAGCCGGAAGGACCCATTATTGATATAAACTCTCCCTTCCGGATTTTAAGGTCTATACCTCTTAATGCCCTGACTTCAATTTTTCCAAGGCGATATGTTTTTGTTATGTCAGTTATGTCAATTATGCAATTGTTTTCTTTGCAGTCTTCCATATTAATTGATTACTTAACCATTAATAGACATCTTAACCGGTATCTTATTCAGTGTTTCAGCTTCTATTATTTGAGCCGGAAAGGTTACTTATGGATATTACAACAACATCACCTTCCGACAGTCCGGACTTTACCTCTATATAATCATAATTATAATTACCTGTGGTGATTTCAACTTTTTCAGTTTTGCTCCCTCCAATCAATCTGTCAACGTAACTTTTACCATTTTCCGTGTATACTGATTGAAGCGGAATATACAACACATCTTTTACTGATGATATTATTATTGTAAGGTTTGCAGAAAGACCATATCTTAAATATTCCAGAACTTCTTTTTCCGGCTCAACTTTTATTTCATATGATATTATGCCGGCAATATTTTTTGGAAGCGGCGAGATTTCTACAATCCTGCCTTTAAAGCTCCTGTCCGGATAGGCATCAAAAGTAAGTTCTGCTTCCTGTCCGATGCTGCATTTTGCTATGTCCATCTCATTAATGTCAGATTTGATCACAAGGGTTCTGCTCAATATGGAAATAGCCGCAACTCCGGGTCCCGCTGTTTCACCTTCGGAAAAATTTGCATTTGCTACTATGCCGTCAAACGGTGCCCTGATGGCGAATTTATCGCTGTCAAGCCTGACAAGGTCCAGGTTTATTTTTGAAAGCTCATACTGGATTTCAGCCTGTTCTATATTCTTGTTCATTAATTTTATCTGATTTTTTGCAGTTTCAAGGCTGTTGATGCCTGACCAGTAAGTGACAGACTGATTTGCAAGAGACTGATTATAGGCGCCTTCCGCAGAATCAGACTGTGCCCTTGCGCTTTCTTTTGCCTGCTCATAGGAGTTTTCTGCAGCCGACAGGCTGGATTCTGCCTGAGCTTTCAGCACATCTGTTGAAAAAGGGGAACTGTTTATTTTATCAAGATATTGCCTGGAGCTTTCAACTGCATTATTTGCAGCGCTGACAGATGCGTCTGCAAGTATGTTTGCATCTTCCATTGCCTTAAAAGCATTACTGACCGCAGTTTCTGCAAGATCGTTATTGGACTGTACCAGCTGAACAGCAACATGATTGGCATCCAGTGCAGCCTGATAATTTATTTTTGCAAGTTCAATGGACTTTTCTGCAAGTTTAAGATTTGCTTCTGCCTGGCTTATATAAAGTTTTATTTTTGAATCATCTATTCTGATTAAAATATCGCCCTTGCTGAATTCTTTGCCTTTGTCAATTATTTCAAGCACCTCAGCGCTCTGTGTAAGGGAATAGTTTTTTGACTGGCTTGCATCCACGCTTCCTGTAGATGTGATAGATTCGACAATATCGCCTCTTGCAACAGTAAATGATTCTATCTGTGTCATGGGCGACTTTGAACAGCCGGATAAGCCTGATGCAATCAGCAATGCCGCTGACATTATCAATAAAAAGACTGAAATAAAATGTTTCTTAATCCTTTTTTCTGTTTTTTCATTTTTTGTCATTTCCATATTATTTTCTCCAGATATTTAAATCGCTATTTGCTTACAGGAAATAAATACTAAAATCAAAGCTGTACAGTGTCAAGCTGAACATCACTTTCCGGAGTATATTTTATCTATTTTTTATTTTTTTGCCTTTTTTATTTTTTTATCTTTTATTAAAAGCATATAGCGATGTTTTCTATGGCATGGATAAAGGCATTATTATATAATACTCCAAGAATTTGTAAGATTTAATAACTTAGTATTCTGTATATTTATAACACTCTATATATTTATGAGGAGAAAAAAAATGAGCGAATTTACTGAAATAATTGAAGTGTATGCAAGGGAAGTGCTTGATTCAAGAGGCAACCCCACTGTCGAGGTTGAAACTGTGCTTGAATGCGGTGCAATGGGCAGGGCAGCAGTACCATCCGGTGCTTCAACAGGAGCTTTTGAGGCAGTTGAGCTGCGGGATGGCGACAAGTCCCGTTATATGGGTAAGGGTGTCACTGATGCAGTGGAAAATGTCAATGAGATAATAGCTCCGGAAGTCGAAGGCATGGATGCAATAAATCAGAGAGAAATAGACCAGCTCATGATAGACCTTGACGGCACTGAAAACAAAGCAAAACTGGGCGCCAATGCAATACTCGGAGTTTCTCTGGCAACAGCGAAAGCTGCAGCAATTGCCCTGGACCTTCCACTGTATAAGTATATCGGGGGAATTAACTCTCATGTGCTGCCGGTGCCAATGATGAATATTTTGAATGGCGGTAAACATGCAGATAATAGTGTAGACCTCCAGGAATTCATGATAATGCCGCTGGGAGCAGCTTCATTTGCTGAAGCTCTCAGGACCTGTGCAGAGATATTCCACACTTTAAAAAATGTCCTTAAAAAAGACGGCATGAGTACATCGGTTGGAGATGAAGGTGGTTTTGCGCCAAACCTTAAAACCAATGAGGATGCTGTAAAATATATAATCCAGGCCATAAATGAAGCAGGATACAAACCCGGTAAAGATGTCTATATTGCTCTTGATCCGGCAGCAACCGAGCTTTTCAAAGATGGAAAATATAATCTGGCAGGCGAAGGTAAAGTTTTAAGTCCTGCTGAAATGGTGGAGTATTATGAAAATCTCGTAAATAAATACCCGATTATTTCCATAGAAGATGGCATGGCTGAAGAAGACTGGGAAGGCTGGAAGATGCTGACAGAAAAGATAGGCAAAAAAGTGCAGATTGTGGGTGATGATCTTTTTGTTACAAATACAAAAAGGCTGCAGAAAGGCATCCAGCTTGGAGTTGCAAACTCAGTGCTTATTAAAGTGAACCAGATCGGCACTCTTTCCGAGACTCTTGATACAATCGAGATGGCAAAAAGATCATGTTATACTGCAGTTGTATCACACCGCTCTGGCGAGACTGAGGATACCACGATTGCAGATATAGTGGTTGGGGTAAATGCAGGACAGATAAAAACGGGGGCTCCTTCAAGGACAGACAGGGTGGCAAAATATAACCAGCTTTTAAGGATTGAAGAAGAGCTCTATGACCAGGCAAAGTATGCAGGCATTGCCGGATTCTATAATATAAATAAATAGCAAAAATGACTTCAGGACATACAAGAGATAAAAATAATAATATGGAGAAAAAAATCGTCCTTCTGACAAATGATGACGGGATAAAATCAAACGGATTAAAAACCCTGTACTGCACTTTTCTTGAAGACGACAGGTTTGATATAAGGATAGTTGCTCCCGATAAAGAAAGAAGCGCTGTCGGACATGCAATAACAGTTTTTGATCCTATAGCTGTCAAAAAAGAATATATAAACGGAGCATTTTGCGGATATTCTGTGGACGGCACTCCTGCTGACTGTGTTAAGCTTGCAATAACTGCAATATTTGACCGCAAACCGGATATATTGATATCAGGGATAAACCGCGGCGCCAACATAGGAGAAAATATAATTTATTCCGGAACTGTTTCTGCCGCCACTGAAGGAACAATCTATCACGTTCCGTCTATAGCAGTGTCTATAGATAATATTAAAGATACAGATTATGATTATGCTGCCAGGTTTACAAAGGAGCTTGCAGAAATCATCCTTTCAACCGAGAACCTTCCCGGAAGGATGCTTTTAAACATCAATTTTCCTGACATTGCCCCTGAACTTATTAAGGGTGTTAAATTCACTCATCAAAGTGAAGTGAAATTTAAGGATATTTTCATCAAGCGAATCGATCCCCGCGGAAGGGATTATTACTGGATGGATGGAGAATATGAAGTAACTGCAGAAGATGAAGGCAGC
>MWAX01000153.1 GCA_002068775.1 Actinobacteria bacterium ADurb.Bin346
CTGTTGTTTTCTTGTATAATATTTTCTATCATAAGACTAACCTAAAGATTTAAAATAATAATAAATACTAATAAAAAAATAAAAAAATAAACTTGAATCCTTTAAACATAAATGCTTATTAGCGCTTACTTACTTACTTGACAGATACAGTTTATGCAATTTATCCAAATAATTACAGGATTAAACTTTTTTATTATAACTGTAGTAAACTTACTGTCAACCTGCTGTTTATTTATAAAGGGCAAATTTAGGCAAAAAACACACCTCACTGTACTTAACCACCGTTACAAAAAAGGAAAAACTGCAGTAAATGTAATTTCATCAATACAGTGTATTTAGGCAATAAAATATTTGACAGGAAGTACGGATGAAATCGAATTGCTTCATTTAAAATCTAAATGAAATGGTATCGTTGCTTATATAAAAAATCTTTTAGAGACACTAATATAAGATAATTCAAACTTGAAATTCATGTGGTATAATTTTAAAAAGCGTTATGGCTGATTGTTTTTTTGCATTTAAATTTGAGGAGAGATGGCTGAGTGGTTTAAAGCGCACGCCTGGAGAGCGTGTGAGTGGCGTAAGCCGCTTCGAGGGTTCGAATCCCTCTCTCTCCGCCAGTTTCAGCCAGGAGAGATGGCTGAGTGGTTGAAAGCGCTCGACTCGAAATCGAGTAGGCAGACTAACATCTGTCTCGAGGGTTCAAATCCCTCTCTCTCCGCCAGTAAAATCCATATTTCTGCCAAATGTTTTTCTATATAAAAATGGGAAAAAAGAAACCAGTATTATTCCTGCAATTATAATCAGGAGCACTGAATATGTTGTTAATTTCATCCCAATTGAATCTGCTGCTTTGCCAAGCAGCATCATAGTAAGTGAGGAAATGCCCTGGCTAAGCCCCATGACAAGAGCAGATGCTATGCTGAGTTTTGTCGGGAAAATATCTTGGGCAAGCCTTATGCAAAGCGGCAGGGATGAAATAAAGAAAAAGCCCGAAACAATGAATAATATTACTGGAGTAATTCCATTTGACCTGAAAATAAAAAATACAAATGGCAGGCCAAGAAGTAAGCTTATCTGTATAAGCAGTATCTTATTTTTTAATTTATCCCATAAATAACCTGCAAGAAGTCCTCCTGAAGCGCCAACAAGACCAAAAAAAGTAAAAATCAAACCGATATTTGTCAGGTTTACGCCAGCTTGTGTAAAATACAGAGGCATAAATGTAATAAGTGTAAGCCATAAAAGGTCTCTTCCAAAAGAAACAAATATCACTATTGCAAGCAGGCCTATTTTTATTTTTTTGACTTTTAAAAGAGTTTTAAAAAAAGAAACACTGCTGCTTTTATCTCTGTACTCGGACGAGCGGGGAAGGTATTTGAAAAGAATTATTGCCATTATAATTCCAGGAATCATTGCAATCGGTGTAAAAAAAATACCAATCTTTTCAATAATCAGTATTATAAATAGTGAGCCCAGAGAATACCCGAATGTACCGGCAAAAGATATCAGTGAGTTGGCAAGCCCTTTTCTCCTGCCTCCGTAGTGGCCGCCCATTGCAGCATTAGGCGGATGCAGGGATGCAACAGCAAGGTTACCGATAAAAAGAAATACAAGAATTATTGCATAATTTGGCGCTATGCCAAGCAGGCTTATAAAAATTGCAGAAAAAAGCGGTCCTGCAATTAAAAAATATCTGTAACCATATTTATCTGAAAGAAAACCAAAAACCGGCTGGGTCAGGCTGTTTGATATGCCGGAAATTGAAGTGAGCATGGAGACCAGAAAAATCGACAGATTGAATCTGGCTGCAAGCACAGGTATCAGACCAAGTATAAAACTCGAATAAAGGTCTGTTACGGCATGGCTGCTGACGGCAAGTCCCAAATGGAATCTGGCACTTTTATGTTTCATGTTTTTTTAAATTCTTTATAAATTTAGTTAGAGTCTGCAGGATGATTAAAAATCAATAATATTATTAATATTGTTAAAATTATTAATTAACCCTTCGACCAAATAATGAAATTCTACTATTTTAAAATTAATTGGCAATATAAATCATGCATAATATAAAGAGGGAACAAAGCGTCAATAAATAAGCTGCAATAAAGAAAGGACAAAGCGAGGACAAAGTAGTAGTAAACCGGCAATAAAGCGTCAATAAAACGAGAATAAAACGGCAAAGGTTTACTTCAAGCTCTGGAGAACGATTTTACTTTAAGCCCAGTTTAATTTTTTTAATTAATCCTATATAATCTTTTTAAATCGTGCTAAGCGGGGAGCTAGCGGTGCCCTGTACTCACAATCCGCTATAGTGAGGCCGAATTCCAGGCATAGGTTCATGGTGGTGAGGTTTGCGTCTGCGTAAGTGGCGTTGAAAGCCGGGTCCTGTGCGGCGCAGTGTTATAAACTCCGTCAGGTCCGAGAGGAAGCAGCGGTAAGTAAATTTCTGCGGGTGCCACAGGGATACCTGACTGGAGCAAACTGCGCGGGTGGCACTTGTTATCATGGGTCGAAGCCTGGTGCACGGTCTTTTCATGATTAAAATTTTTAATAAATTTAATATTATTTTCATAATAACTGTATTCGGAACTGATATTTTATGAGTTATGTTTCATTTTACAGAAAATGGCGCCCCCAGACATTTTCTGAAATAATCGGTCAGGAATATATTGTCCAGACGCTTCAGAATGCAATAAGCAAAAAAAGGATATCGCACAGTTATATTTTCTGTGGGCCAAGAGGCACGGGAAAAACTTCGCTTGCAAGGATTTTTGCAAAAGGACTGAATTGTGTAAACGGTCCCACATCCCGGCCCTGCAATAAATGTGAAAATTGCACAAGTATTTCTGCCGGAACAAATATAGATGTTGTTGAGATTGATGCCGCTTCAAACAGGGGTATAGGCGAGATAAGAGATCTGCGTGAAAAAGTAAAATACCTCCCGGTGAAACTCCGAAAAAAAGTCTATATTATTGATGAAGTGCATATGCTTACAAATGAAGCTTTTAATGCGCTGCTGAAAGTCCTGGAAGAACCGCCTGAGCATGTCCTTTTTATAATGGCCACAACTGAGCCTCACCAGGTGATACAGACCATTATGTCCAGATGCCAGAGGTTTGACTTTGAGCCTGTTCCTGTAGAAAAAATCAGGCAGAGGATCTCAAGCATAGCTTTAAGCGAGAATATAACAATAAATGAATCTGCGCTGAACCTTATTGCAAGATACGCAGACGGAAGTCTGAGGGATGCTGACGGCATACTGGAGCAGCTTTCATCTCTTGGAGACAGCAAGATTACTGTGGATGATGTCACATCGCTTCTTGGAATAATTGACCAGGAGATGCTTTTTGAGTTTGCAAATATTCTGCTGGAACGTAATCTGGGCCAGGCACTCCTTTTCATAAAAAGGATAATTTCCAGCAACTTGAACCTTAAAATATTCACCGCTGAATTCCTGGAACATTTATACAGTCTTTATGTGATAAAAAATTACGAAAATCCCCTTGATATTCTTGATATTTCTGAAGATTACCGTAACAGTTTCTTTAATCAGGCAGGTCTTTTTAAACAGGAAGAACTTGAATTCCTGATGGATCTGTTCTCGGACCTTTTAAGGCAGATAAGATGGAGTGAAAATGCCAGGTCTTTTTTTAAAACTTCAATAATTAAAGCAATTACCCATGAGAATGCGGATATTTCTCAATTCAGCAAAAAATTAAGGGAAATTGAAACAGAAATCCGGAATATTAAAGAGAAAATAATTTCAGGTGCAGAAGCCTTGGACTATGCAAAACCTTTTTCCAGCAAAGAAAATGCTATTGCCAGTAAACAAGAGCAGGAGGTCGGCACATTAAAAGAAGACTTGAATGGCGAGGACAAAGAATCCAAAAAAGTAAAAGCGGAGATAAGCAAGCCGCAAAAAGACCCGGGTGGGTATGAGAGCCTTATTTCTGACAGGTGGGACGAGCTGCAGTTAAATTTAAAGTCAAAAAAGAGGGCTCTTCAGGCAATGTTTGCAGAAGTCAGGAGCTTTAAGATAATTTCAAATAAAATAATATTTTATCTTGACAATAATAAAAATTGGCACAAAGACCACCTTAGTATCCAGGCAAACATTGAGATTGTTCGTAGTATAATAAAAGATTTAACCGGGAAAAATTTTACAGTTTTTTTTGAACTGTTAAGCGAAGATGACAACGGGGCTGAATCCACACAGGAACCGTCTCAATCAAATAATATCAATATAAATAATAGCGATATTCATTCAGAAAATATGGCAGCAGCTCCAGTAAATATGGCAGCAGCTTCAAAAAATATGATGGCAGCTCCAGTAAATATTACGACAGCTTCAGAAAATGAACATGAGACTGACGATAATATATTTGAATATTTTGAAGAAAAATTTCACATAAAGGAGAAATAAATGGGATTTAACTATCAGGAAATGATGAAACAGGCAAGGGCTATGCAGAAGCAAATGGAAAAAATCCAGGAGGATCTCAAAAATACAGAATTTGAATCATCTTCTGGCGGGGGAGCCGTAAAAGTAATAGTCAATGGAGATCAGGAGCTGCTTTCAATAAATATTGATAAAGATGCAATAGATATAGATGATACCGGCATGCTTGAAGACATGGTCATGGTGGCAGTAAATGATGCGCTTAAACAATCCAAGGAAGAAGCCAGATCAAGGCTCTCAGGGCTAACTGGCGGTATGGGGATTCCGGGGTTCTGATATGTCCAATTTTTTAAAAAGCATTGAAAACCTGATAAATGAATTCAGAAAACTCCCCGGCATAGGGCCCAAGTCTGCAAAACGAATAGTATATTATCTTTTAAAACAGCCCCCGCATGACATTGAGCGGTTTGCTCAAAGCATGAGCGATATGATAAAAAACATAAAATTCTGTAAAATATGTTTTAATATTTCTGAAGATGATATATGCAATATCTGCAGTGATAAAGGCAGGGATTGCGGCAAAATATGCATTGTTGAAGAAGTAAGCGATGTTTCAATAATTGAAAGCACGGCTGAATACAGGGGGCTCTACCATGTGCTTGGAAACCTGCTTTCACCAATAGATAATATTGGCCCCGAGGAAATAAAAATACCGGCGCTTCTGAAAAGAATAAAGGACAGCGAAATAGATGAAGTTATAATCGCTCTTAATCCCACAGTTGAGGGCGAAAGCACAGCGACATATATACGTAAAATATTAAAACCCCTTGAAATAAAAGTGACAAGACTTGCAAGCGGCCTGCCTGTGGGGGGAGTAATAGAATATGCAGACGAAATAACGCTTGGGCGTGCGCTTTCTGACAGAAAAGAGTTTTAAATAGTGCTCATATATGATTATTTTTTAAATTTTATTTTTTTACAAAGTATATTTCATTTAAATTGTAAATCAAACTGTGATATAATTTTTTGGTTTGTTTTGCAGTCAAGCAATAAGGGCAAGCGCTCTTATTAAATAGAGATTTTTTAATTCTATATTTTAAGATAGGAGATATAAAAATGGTAAAGCAAAAAATGGAAACAATGGACGGAAATGCTGCTGCAACTTATGTTGCCTACGCATTTACTGATGTAGCAGCCATCTATCCCATAACCCCTTCTTCGACAATGGGTGAGTACGCTGACGACTGGGCAGCGCATTGCAGGAAAAATTTATTTGGCCAGAATGTTCTGGTGACAGAGCTGCAATCAGAGGGAGGGGCATCTGGAGCGGTACATGGCTCGCTTGCCGCAGGCGCGCTTTCAACAAGCTTTACAGCATCACAGGGCCTTCTTCTGATGATTCCAAATATGTACAAGATTGCAGGAGAGCTGTTGCCGGGAGTGCTGCATGTAAGCGCAAGAACTGTAGCAACTCATGCATTATCTATTTTTGGCGATCATTCAGACGTAATGGCCTGCAGACAAACTGGCTGGGCGCTGCTTGCATCCGGTTCCGTGCAGGAAATAATGGATCTTTCAGCGGTTACGCATCTATCTGCAATTAAAGCCAGTATACCTTTTCTGCATTTTTTTGACGGGTTCAGGACCTCCAGCGAAATACAGAAAATAAGCGTGATTGATTATGAGGATCTTGCCAGGCTTCTTGATTATGATGCTGTTAAAAGATTCAGGGACAGAGCACTCAATCCCGAACACCCCGTTACAAGAGGGACTGCACAAAATCCTGATATATTTTTTCAGGCAAGAGAAGCCCAGAACAGGTATCATGAAGCTGTTCCGGGCATCGTTGAAGAATATATGAAAAAAATCGGCGCATTAACCGGGCGAAACTATAATCTATTTGATTATTACGGGGATCCTGATGCGGAAAATATAATAATTGCCATGGGCTCTGTAATAGAGACAATAGAAGAAACCATAGATTATCTGAATAAAAAAGGTGAAAAAGCAGGCCTTGTTAAAGTAAGGCTTTACAGGCCGTTTTCAGTAAAACATTTTCTCCAGGCGATTCCTGCTTCTGTTAAAAGAATTGCAGTACTTGACAGGACAAAAGAGCCGGGCTCTGTTGGAGAGCCGCTTTTTGAAGATGTAAAAGCTGTATTTTATAATGAAGATAAAAAGCCGCTGATAATAGGCGGAAGGTACGGCCTTTCATCTAAAGACACAACCCCTTCTCAGATAAAGGCAGTTTTTGATAATCTTAAATCAGAAAAACCTAAGGACGGTTTTACAATAGGAATTAATGATGATGTCACACATTATTCACTGGAAATTAAAGATGATGTAGTAGCAACTCCTGAAGGCACCATAAGCTGTAAATTCTGGGGTTACGGCTCAGACGGCACAGTAGGCGCAAATAAGAATTCCATAAAAATAATAGGCGACAACACTGATATGTATGCACAGGGATATTTTGAATATGATTCCAAAAAATCAGGCGGCGTCACTATATCACACTTAAGGTTTGGCAAAAAACCAATTAAATCTCCGTATTTTGTGGAGTACGCTGATTTTATTGCATGTCATAATCAGGCATATGTTAATCAGTACAATCTTGTAAAAGGTTTAAAAGACGGCGGAATATTTATTTTGAACTGTGAATGGAGCGGAGAGCAGCTTGAAGAAAAACTGCCTCCCAGCCTGAAACGTTATATAGCTGAGCATAATATTGATTTTTATATAATTGATGCAACTAAAATCGCCGGCGAGATAGGTCTGGGTAACAGGATAAACATGATAATGCAGTCGGCATTTTTTAAGCTTGCAAAGGTCATACCATTGGACGATGCAATCAAGTATATGAAAAAAGCAGTGGCAAAAACTTATGGCTCAAAAGGCGAAGATGTTGTAAGAATGAACAATGAAGCAATAGACCGGGGTGTCGATGCAATAAAAAAAGTAAATGTCCCTCCAGCCTGGAAGGATTCAGTTGAAATAGCTGATATAAAAGGAGCGCAGGAACCTGATATCATTAAGAATTTCTTAAGGATAGTCAACAGGCATGAAGGTGATTTAATACCGGTAAGCGCCTTCTCAGGAATTGAAGATGGCAGGTTTCCTGCCGGAACTGCTGCATATGAAAAAAGGGGAATTGCCATAAATGTGCCTGAATGGCAGAAGGATAATTGCATTCAGTGCAACCAGTGCTCTTATGTATGCCCTCATGCAGTTATAAGGCCATTTCTGCTCGACGTCGGTGAGGCTGGAAAAGCTCCTTCAGATTTTGAAATGCTAGATGCAAAAGGAAAAGGCCTTGAAGGATTAAAATATAGAATACAGATAAGTTACTATGACTGCACCGGCTGCGGAAACTGCGCAGATATCTGTCCTGCAAAGCAGAAAGCCCTGGTAATGAAACCTTTTTCTTCTCAGGAAAAGCAGGCAGAATTGTGGGATTTTGCAATGACTGTAAAACCGAAGGAAAGCCTGGTTCCTGCAGACACAGTTAAGGGGAGCCAGTTCAGGCAACCGCTGCTGGAATTTTCAGGAGCATGCGCCGGCTGCGGCGAATCTCCATATGTAAAACTTGTAACGCAGCTTTATGGCGACAGAATGCTAATTGCAGGAGCAACCGGGTGCTCTTCCATATGGGGAGCAAGCGCTCCTTCGATGCCTTATACTAAGAATTTTAAAGGCAAAGGGCCTGTATACTCGAATTCACTTTTTGAAGATGCAGCGGAATACGGATATGGCATGGTTTTGGGATTTACACAGCTGAGGGATCAGATAGAGATGCTTGCCGGTGAATTGCTGAAAATCAATATAAGCCAGGAAATCAAAGATGCGCTTTCAGAATGGATCGCTTCAAAGGAAAATGGCGATGAGAGTAAAGTTGCGTCAGAGAAACTCCTTGACGCTCTTTCGTCAAAGATGAAAGACCCGGCTGCTGAAGAATTGCGCAATAAAATGTTAAAGCTTAAAGACTTTTTTATTAAGAAATCAGTCTGGTCTCTTGGAGGAGATGGATGGGCCTATGATATCGGATATGGAGGGCTTGATCATGTTCTTGCTTCAAACAGGGATATTAATGTATTAGTGCTCGATACAGAGGTTTACTCAAACACAGGCGGCCAGTCGTCAAAGGCAACACCTAAAGGTGCTGTTGCAAAATTTGCAACAGCAGGAAAAAGAGTGAAGAAAAAAGACCTTGCTCTTATCTCAATATCATATGGTTATATTTATGTTGCACAGATAGCCATGGGTGCCAGCATGAACCAGACTTTAAAAGCAATAAGAGAAGCAGAAGCATATAAAGGTCCTTCCATTGTCATTGCTTACTCGACCTGCATAAATCATGGCATTAAGTCAGGCATGGCAACTTCTCAGACAAGACAGAAACAGGCAGTGGATTCAGGATACTGGCATCTTTTCAGATATAATCCGGATCTTAAAAAAGAAGGAAAAAATCCATTTATTCTTGATTCAAAAGAGCCAAAGGAATCATTCAGAGACTTTTTAATGGGTGAAGTCAGATACTCTTCACTGGTTAAAAGTTTCCCTGAAGATGCAGAGCGGCTGTTTGCAGAAGCTGAACAGGAAGCAAAAGAAAAATACCAGACTTATAAGAGGATGGCTGAGGGAATCTAGAATGACTGGTAAAAACGGAATTATTGTCATGAAATTCGGCGGAACCTCCGTGGGTGATCCTGAAAAAATAGCCAGAGTTGCAGGCAGGGTCATAAAAGCAAAAAGTTCCGGCAGTAGAGTTGTGGTAGTCGTATCGGCAATGGGCGATACGACTGACGACCTTATTGAGCTTGCATCAAAAATAAGCATAAATCCCGGCAGAAGAGAAATGGACATGCTGCTTTCAACAGGAGAGCAGATTTCAATAGCGCTTCTGGCAATGGCAATATCAGAAAAAGGCTGCAGCAGTATTTCACTTACAGGAAATCAGGCAGGCATCATTACAGATGAAGTTTATTCCAATGCAAAAATTATCAGCATAAACAACTCAAGGATACTAAGAGAGCTTAAATCAGGAAAGATTGTAATAGTGGCCGGTTTTCAGGGAGTAAATAATGCAGGCGACATAACTACACTTGGCAGAGGCGGCTCAGACACAACTGCAGTTGCGCTTGCAGCTGTGCTTGATGCAAAGCACTGTGAGATTTATACTGATGTTGATGGAGTTTACACAGCTGATCCCAATATTGTCAGTGAGGCAAAAAAGATTAAAGGACTCTCCTATGAAGAAATGCTGGAGCTTGCATCCTCCGGTGCAAAAGTTCTTCATTTGAGAGCTGTGGAATTTGCAAATAAACATAATGTAGTTTTGCATGTAAGATCAAGTTTTAATGATAATGAAGGGACTTGGGTAATGGATGAATCTAAAATAATTGAAAAAATGGAAAGGCCTGTTGTTACAGGTGTGACATATGATACAAACCAGGTAAAAATAACTGTGTTTGGTCTTAAAGACATCCCTGGCATAGCTGCAAAGCTTTTTGGAGCATTTGCTGCTGAAAATATAAATGTCGACCTCATTGTTCAGAATATCAGTGAAAAAGGCGTATCAACTATTTCATTTACTATAGGAAATGAAGACACAGCTATTGCAAAAAAGGTCCTTGAAGGATTAAAAAGCAGAATAGAATTCAGTACTGCTGATATTAACTCTGCAGTTGCAAAAGTATCAATAGTCGGTGCAGGGATGCAGACACACGCTGGAGTTGCTTCTAAAATGTTTGACATCCTTTCCGGTGAAAACATTAATATCGAGATGATAAGCACTTCACCAATAAGGATTTCCTGTGTAATACTTAAAGAGAAGGTTAAATCAGCAGTTAAAGCTTTACACAGCGGTTTTGAGCTTGACAGGGAAAAGGGCCTTTAGGAGGTTTTGAGGTTGAAACAATATAATGTTGCAGTTGCCGGAGTTACAGGTGCAGTCGGAAATGTTCTGCTCTCCATAATGCAGGAAAGAAAATTTCCGGTAAAAAATCTTACTGCGCTTGCTTCAGTCAGGTCGGAAGGTAAAAAAATAAAATTTCTGGATGAAGAAATTGAAATAAAAGAATTATCAGAAAATTCTTTTAAAAACATTGACATTGCCCTGTTTTCAGCAGGGGCCTCCAGATCAAAAGAATTTGCTCCGCATGCTGCAGAAAGCGGAGCAGTAGTAATTGACAATAGCAGCGCTTTCAGGATGGATGATGAAATACCGCTTGTAGTGCCTGAGGTAAACCCGAATGATGCATTTAGACATAAAGGAATAATTGCAAACCCTAACTGCTCCACAATCATAATGGCAGTTGCAATAAAGCCATTGTATGATATATCGCCCATAAAGAGAATTGTTGTCTCGACCTATCAGTCTGTATCAGGTGCAGGAGCTAAAGCAATAGCGGAACTTGAAAAACAGTCAAGAGAAATAATATGCGAAGGTAAAAAAGTAATAAATTGCAGTGTTTTTCCAGTTCAGATTGCTTTTAATGTGATTCCCCATATAGATGTGTTCCTGGAGAATGGTTATACAAAAGAAGAAATGAAAATGCACAATGAAACGCGTAAAATATTCAATGATTACAATCTTTCAGTGAGTGCGACAACTGTGCGGGTCCCCGTTTTTACTTCACACTCTGAGTCAATAAATATCGAAACAAGAGATAAAATAACTGTTTCGCAGGCGCGAAAAGCATTTTTGGAAGGCAGCGGTTTGACCCTGATGGATGATATAAGTAATATTGTATATCCCACTCCGCTTGATTCTTCAGGAAAAGATAATGTGTTTATCGGAAGAATAAGAGAAGACATATCTGTTGAAAATGGATTAAGCCTGTGGGCAGTGGGTGACCAGCTGCGAAAAGGCGCAGCATTAAATGCTGTCCAGATAGCTGAACTTATATGCGGAATAAAAAGCTAAAACTTTTTTAAAGCAAATTAATAAAAACAGAAGCAATGCCGGCTCTTAATTGTTAAGTATTTAAAAGGTTCAGTATTTAAAGGGTCCAGTATTTAAAAGGGTCAGTTAGTATTTATTCCGAAATTTTTCTTTTAATTCTTTAAGTTTTTCAAGTCTTTCTTTAAGCTCTTTTTCAAAACCCCTGCCTGTAGGCTGGTAATATTTGCGGGTTTTTAATTCAAGCGGCATATAGGACTGATATACCACAGCATTTTCATGATTGTGGGGATAAATATAATCTTTTGAATAGCCAAGTTCCTTCATCAGCTTTGTAGGCGCATTCCTTATATGCATTGGCACCGGCAGCGACTGATAGTTTTTTATATCTTCCATAACTTTTGAATAAGTTGTGTATATTGCATTGCTTTTAGGAGCAAGCGAAAGATATATTGCTGCTTCCAGTATGGCAAGATATCCTTCAGGCGGGCCAATGAAATTAAAAGCTTCTTTTGCATCCAGTGTTACTTTAAGTGCAGCAGGGTCTGCCAGGCCTATGTCTTCAGATGCAAATCTTACCATCCTGCGAAGTATGTACATGGGGTCTTCACCGCTTTCAATCATGCGAAGTGTCCAGTAAACCGATGCATCAGGATCGCTTCCCCTCATGCTTTTATGAAGAGCAGAGATGAGGTTAAAATGTTCTTCGCCGTCCTTATCATAAAGGAGCGCTTTTTTCTGGATAATATTTTCAATAAGAGGAATATCTATTTTAAGAGTCCTACCTTCAGTATCGGATCTGAGCCCTGCGCCGCCTGATGCAATTTCAAGTATGTTATATGCTATCCTTGAGTCGCCATCGCAGAAGCTGGAAATAAAAGAAATAGTTGAATCATCAATTTCTATGTCAAAGTTACCCAGGCCTCTTTCTTTATCTGTAATCGCATTTCTCAGGAGCGTCTCTATTTCCTGAGAAGAAAGTTTGTTAAGGACATATACCTTACACCTTGAAAGAAGAGCAGATATTATTTCAAAACTTGGATTTTCAGTTGTTGCGCCAATCAGAACAATCGTTCCGTCTTCAATGTAGGGAAGGAATGCATCCTGCTGGGCCTTATTAAATCTGTGAATTTCATCTATGAACAATATAGTCCTCTTATTTTGAGTCCTTTTTTCAATTTGCGCAAACATCATCACTTCTTTTATCTGTTTTATTCCGGACGTTACAGCAGAATAAGAAATAAACCTGCTTTTTGTTTTGTTGGCTATTATTTTGGCAAGAGTGGTTTTGCCGCATCCGGGTGGACCCCAGAATATGATGGAAAAAAGCCTGTCTTCATTAATCATTTTTTCAAGAACTTTGCCTGAGCCTACAAGATGTTCCTGGCCAATAAACCCGGCAAGGTCAACAGGTCTCATTCTCTCTGCAAGTGGAGCGAATCTTTTAAAACTTGCGCCATCATCATTTTTTTCCAGCTCTTCAAAAAGGGTCATTTTTATTAAACTCCGCATACAATTTTTAAAAAACCAGATTTATTTTAATCAAATTGTGACAAAAAGACCACAAAACCCTGCCAGCAGTCAGGCAGCATGCCCGGCAACAGTTATTTGAAAAAAAGGCATAAACAAATTAAAATGTTTTAGAAAAATCTCTGGCTGAAAAATTAGTATGGAAAATTTAAAAGATAAAATAATCAGTGTCACGGGCATTGGAAATGCCATTGTCGATATTGCAGCAAATGTTGATGAGGATTTCCTGAAAACATGTGACATGGCAAAGGGATCGATGAAGCTTATTTGCGAGGCTGAAGCAAAAAAGCTTCACTCTAGTATAAATGCCACAGGCATGATATCAGGCGGCTCTGCGGCAAACACTATTGCAGGGCTTGCAGTTCTTGGGCACAAAGTTGCATTTATCGGAAAAGTAAAAGATGACTATCTTGGAAAAATATTTGAGTCCGAGCTTAAAAAACTTGGAGTAATATTCAATACAAAAAAAGCGCCAGCAGACCCGGAGACTGCCTCAACTGCAAGCTGCATTGTCATGACCACACCGGACGCACAGAGGACAATGAGCACATGCCTTGGCATTGCCGGTGAGCTTTCATCAGACGACATTGAGATAAATCTTATAAAAAGTTCAGAAATTGTATATATAGAGGGCTATCTATGGGATCAGGATGCTGCAAAAAAAGCAATAAAAAAAGCAATCAGCATATCAAAAAGGTATGGTTCCAAAGTCGCCTTCAGCCTTTCCGATTCATTTTGTGTTGAAAGACATAAAAAAGAATTCCTGGATATTGTAAAAAATCCTGCAGATGTGGTATTTGCAAATGAAAGCGAGATAATGAGCCTTTTTTCCGCAGATGATTTTAATGCTGCTGTTTTAATGTGCAGGGACCTAAATGCAATAATTGCAATCACCAGGTCTGAAAAAGGGTCGGTTATAGTATCAGGAAAAGATATTGTAATGATAGAACCCGTAAGGACAGAAATCATAGACAGCACAGGTGCCGGCGACCTCTATGCTGCTGGTTTTTTAAGCGGATACCTGCAGGGGAAAGAACTAAGTGATTGCGGTAAGATGGGAAGCATACTGGCATCAGAAATTATTACACATACAGGAGCAAGGCCGCAGAAGCCGCTGCTCGAGCTGCTTTCAATTCATGGATTATAAATTATATTGATTTGCTGCAAACTTATTTTCAAGGAGTAAGATGAAAAAAAATACAAATGCTGAAATAGGGGTTTTTGGGGGTTCCGGTTTTTATAATTTCCTGAAAATAAAAGAGGAAATAAATTTAAAGACACCTTATGGCAAACCATCAGATTCAATAATTATCGGTGAGCTGGAAGGTAAAAATGTGGCGTTTTTGCCAAGACACGGAAAAAATCATTCAATCCCCCCGCACAGAATAAATTACAGAGCTAATGTTTATGCAATGAAACAGCTTGGTGTAAAAAGAATTTTTGCCCCATGCGCTGCGGGAAGCCTCCAGCCTCATATAAAACCAGGCGATTTTGTAATATGTGATCAGTTTGTTGACAGGACAAACTGCAGAAATGATACGTTTTATGATGGGCCTGAAGTGATTCATATTTCAACAGCAGAGCCTTACTGCCCGGTTTTAAGGGATGCTGTCATGCAATCATCACAGAGACTCAAGATTCCTTATCATGGTAATGGCACTGTTGTCATAATACAGGGCCCGAGGTTTTCAACAAAATCTGAAAGCAGATGGTACTCAGCCCGTGGCTGGGAGGTAATTAACATGACGCAATACCCGGAAGTGACACTGGCAAGAGAGCTCGAAATATGTTATGTGAATATCTCTCTTATAACAGATTATGATGCGGGGCTGGAAGGTCATCCTGGTGTCAAACCTGTATCAGGAAGCGATGTGATAAAGATATTCAATGAAAATAATGATAAATTAAGATCTTTATTATTTGACGCCATACCGGCAGTCCCGCAGGAAAGAAGTTGTGTCTGTGCGACGGCGCTGACCGGAGCAGCAATAAAATGAAAATAATTGTTGCATGTGATAAATACAAGGGCAATATGACTGCAGTCCAGGTGTGCAATACCATCAGGCAGGCTATTATTGATATTGACAGCAGTGCAGAAGTCATTGTGAGCCCTATGGCAGACGGAGGGGAGGGAACAACAGAATCTCTTGTCGAAAGCCTTGGAGGAAATTTCGTGAATCTGGCTGTTACTGGGCCGACCGGCAAAAAAATCAATGCGGAGTTTGGAATCTTACCGGGGGATATTGCAATAATAGAAATGGCGAAAGCATCCGGCTTATGGCTTGTCCCTGATGGGGAGAAAAATCCAATGCAGACAACCACTTTTGGAACCGGCCAAATGATTGCGAAAGCGCTGGAGCTTGGCTGCAGAAAAATAATAATCGGAATAGGCGGAAGTGCCACCAACGATGCCGGAATGGGAATGGCTCAGGCGCTTGGAGTAAAATTTTTTGACGTGAATGAAAAACTGCTTGGTCAGGGAGGAATGCAATTATCAAAGATATTTTCTATTGATACAGCAGGTCTTTATCCATCAGCAAAAAAAGCTGCTTTTGATGTTGCGTGTGACGTATCAAACCCCTTGTATGGACCCGATGGAGCTGCTTATGTTTACGCACCTCAAAAGGGAGCTGACCCTGAAATGGTCAGGGAGCTTGACATGGGATTGCAGAACTTTGCAGCAGCAGTTAAAAAATCAACTGGCAAAGATATAGCAAACTTACCGGGAGCTGGCGCAGCTGGTGGGCTTGGCGCGGGTCTGGTTGCTTTTCTTGATGCTAAGCTAAGAAGCGGCACCGATATAATAATTGAAGCTACATCCCTTGAAGAAAAAATCAAAGACTGTGACCTTGCAATAACTGGCGAGGGTGCCATGGATAATCAGACTTTTTATGGTAAAAGCTCATATGGTGTTGCAAAACTTGCTAAAAAATACAGTGTTCCTGTAATTACAGTCAATGGCTCTGTATTACTGGACTATAATTTAATAGAAAAAGAAAAGCAGGCTCTTTTTGACGGGAATTTTTCTACTGTCAACAGAGATATGTCACTTGAAGATGCCATAAAAAATGGCAGGCAATTGCTGTACAAAACGTCAGGAGAATTATTCAGGTTTTACAGGGCTGTTTACAAAAAAATTTATTCTTCTTAGTGATGATATTTTTCAATTAAATACACATTATATTAAATATTTTAAAAAAATATTTAAATTTGAGAGGAGCATGTAATGAAACTTGTTGGCAATGTGCAAATACCTGAGCTTAAAAAAGTTAAAAGCGGAAAAGTCAGGGAAATGTTTCTTGCAGAAGATATGATGCTGATTGTAACCACAGACAGGATATCGGCATTTGATTATATACTGCCCTCACTGATTCCGTGCAAAGGCATTGTTTTAAACAGCATTTCAAATTTCTGGTTTGACTACTTAAAAGATATGATTCCTAACCATCTTATCGAAACAGATATTGTGAGATTTCCCGAGTTTCTTCAAAAATATAGTAAA
>MWAX01000154.1 GCA_002068775.1 Actinobacteria bacterium ADurb.Bin346
GTCCTATTTAAGTGGATATTAACCCCTATAGGTGATATATTTTATTGTCACTCTGTCTGAAATAAAAAAAGCCTATGAAAGGTTTCCGGCAACTTCACGTAATATTTTTAACTTTTACCCGCTTCTTAATTTATATGTCACAATAATTCTGAGTCTGCAGGTATTACTTGATAGTTTTATGATGCCAGTTTCTGAATTACAAATTCTGATAATGAAATCTTGCATTTTCTATTCTCGAGATATATAGTTTTTCATTTAGATATTTAATATTAATAAATTTTTAAGGAGAAAAATCAAATGTTGCCAGAAAAATTTTTTGAGGTACTGAAAAATGAAGGAGTAGTTACAATAGTAACATGGGGATTGGATGAACCACATATTGCAAACACATGGAATTCATATTTGGTTGTAACTCCTGATAACAGAATATTAATCCCGGCATATGCAATGCGTAAGACTGAAAAAAACACAATTCAAAATAATAGAGTTAAGATTGCTTTAGGAAGCAGAAATGTTTTAGGATTTAAAGATTACCAGGGAACAGGTTTTGTAATAGAAGGGACTGCAAAGTTTTTTGAATCCGGTCCTGATTATGACATGATGAAGGAAAAATTCTCATTTTTAACTCGAGTGCTGGAAATTACTGTTACATCGGCAAAACAAATGCTATAGATCTTTTAATTTGGTAAAGTTATTAGATATTTTAAGTTGATAAAACACATATTCAATAGATTCTATATATAAATACTATAAGTATTTACACTATCAAGCTTAACTATAACAAATAGTGAACTGAGCACAGCAAATGAAGTCAGAAGCAGAATTATAGCTTCAGACAACATTATTTTTATACCAGAATTGAGTTTTTAAAACTCGAACCATCCATAAATCTAACAGATTAAAGACCTTACCCTTATCACTCAGATTTATCAGAGAAATTCATAAAATACTTTTAGAGGACACTGCAGATGCACCTGGAAAGACACCGGGGCAGTTCAGGCAGTCGCAGAACCGGATTGGTGATTCATTGAATACTGCAACTTTTATACCACCCCCGCTATCAGATCTTTACAAGCCACATTTTATCTTTGCAAGTCAGGAATTCTTGAAAGACCGGTACTTTATCTTTCAGATTATTTTTTAAAAAATAGACAACAATATTATAAAAGCCTGGCAGGATATCACAGTGAAAAAAGCGATATAGATTCCTGGCTTAATTTTTTTCTTGATGGTGTAGCTATTATAGCAGAAGAGGCAATTGATATATCAAAGAAAATAAATTCTTTAAGAGTAAATGATCTATTAAAAATTAAAACTCTTGGCAAAAGAGCAAAGAAGGCAATTCTTGTTCTTGAAAAATTATATAATCTGCCGATTGTCACTGTTAAAAATATAGTGCAGTGGACCGGACTTTCCCGCCCTCAGGCAAATGAGCTTACGAAAAAAATGGTTGAAATTGGAATATTAAAGCAGATTGATAAAAGAATTGAATATGGACGTCAATTCTGGTATAAAAATTATTTGGATTTATTTATAAACAAATAAAATCATAGATGCTAAGCATTGACATGCATGCCGGCTTGGCTGCCCCGAGCTGCGGGATTTCGAACCACTTTTAGTAAGAATTAACCAGAATGAAGGAAATATTAATTCTATAATTTGTTTGATAAGATTCATAACGTTAAATCTATTGACATACCAATAAATAATCGATATATTTATTGGTAAAAATAATGGAGATAAAAATGAAAACAATTACAGTTTCACCAAAATATCAAATAGTAATCCCAAAAGACATTCGAAAGGGATTAAAACTAAAACCTGGACAAAAATTACAGGTTATACAGATAGAAGATAGGATAGAATATATACCTCTAAAAGACATTAAAAAAGCTAGAGGTTTTTTAAAAGGAATGGATACTGAAATTTTAAGGGAAGAAGACAGGTTATGAATTTAGTAGATTCTTCAGGCTGGCTGGAATATTTTACTGATGGAAAAAATGCAAAATATTTTGCTCCTGTAATTGAAAATACTGAAAATCTTATTGTTTCAGTGATTAATCTTTATGAGGTATTTAAAAAAATATCAGTAGAAAAAAATGAAAATTCTGCAATTCAAGCTATTGCATTTATGCAGCAATCAAAGATAATTGATATAACTGAATCAATATCAATTTTTGCAGCCAAGCTAAGTATTGATTACAAATTACCAATGGCAGATAGCCTGATATATGCTACAGCTAAAATTCACGATGCAATAGTCTGGACTCAGGATTCAGATTTTGAAAATCTGGAAGATGTTAAATATTTCCAAAAGTGAGGTCAGTAAGACTCGGCTGTCCACAGCAAACGATGTTAGAACCAGAATTGTAACTCTACAGGGTGATATTTTTATACCTGAAATAAGTTTTTAAAAATATATTTTAAAATCTGTTTCAATTTACAAAAATTCCAACACTTTTTCTTAAAAGAAATTATACACTTATAAAAAAATCGCTTTAAAGCTATAATATAAATTGTTTATTTAGGTTAATACAAATTAAAAATTAATATATAGGTCTAATATGGGTAAATTTCAACAATATACAGCTATAATTGAAAAAGAAGATAATCTTTACGTGGCATTATGTCCGGAACTTGATATTGCAAGCCAGGGTGAAACAGTAGAAGAGGCGAGGGCAAATCTTATAGAAGCAATAGAATTGTTCTTTGAAGTTGCGTCACCAGAAGAAATAAACGAAAGACTTTATAATGAAATTTTCATAACAAGGTTAGAGATCTCTGTTGGGTAGGCTAAAAGTATTATCCGGGCAGGAGATTTGTGAAATACTTTTAAAGCCATGGATTTGAAATTGTAAGACAACGCGGAAGTCATATCGTAGTGCAGAAAAAATCAGAAACCTCTACAATAACTGTTCCTGTTCCAAACCATAAAGAAATAAAAATTGGAACTCTTAAATAAATCATCAGGCAATCAAAATTATCTTCATCTGAGCTTGAAGTTTAAATATTTTTAAAAAAGATTTGACATACATACCGGCTTGGCTGGCCGAATAATGTTGTAGCAAGAACTTTTAAAATTACTATTAAAATAGAAATTCTTTAAATTCAAGTATCAGAAAAAGACAGGTTTTAACTAATTCTGAAAGATGCCAATATTAGAAACTTTGGATATTTTATTTAATTCCAATTTGATTTTCTGACTCTCTTCTCTTAAATCAAACTCATCCTGTATACCCATCCAGAAGTCTGCTGAATTACCGAAATATCTTGACAATCTCAAGGCAGTATCTGCAGTTATCCTTCTTTTTCCTTTAAGAATTTGTGAAACTCTTGTTGCGGGCATACCGGTATCCTTGGACAGCCTGTATGCACTTATTTTAAGTGGCTTAATAAATTCCTCTAAAAGAATTTCACCTGGTGTTATATTTTTAATTTTTTCCATATCTACCTCTCTTTAATGATAATCAGTTATTTCGACAAAACTTGCAACTGCCTTTTCCCAGTAAAAGCAAATCCTGAACTGATCATTTATTCTAATACTATACTGCCCCTGTCTTTTACCTGATAGCCTTTCAAGCCTGTTTCCTGGTGGGACATTTAAATCGTTTAAATCTTTTGCTCTGCTTATGACTATTAATTTTCTAAGTGCTATTCTTTGTATATCTCTTGGCAATTTCCTTGAATATTGCTGGTTCCAGATCTTTTCTGTTTCCTTGTCTTGAAATGAAATAATCATGTACTTATATTAACGCTTTACGTTATTAATGTCAAAGGTTAATACTGGAATTTTATTTAAGAATCAAAACTTGGCTGAGCAGATCGGCCAGGATTATCTTTAGTTAAAATCTTGGTTCCAGAGTATTAAGTCCGAATCTATGGTTATTGGGGAGAGAGGATTCGAACCCGGAAACAAAAATTGATAATATTAAAAATCCTGGAACAAAAAGTTAAGATGATAAAAACCCTCCATCCACTGGAATGACTGCCCCCTGGACATAACTCGACAGATCACATGAAAGGAATAATACAACTTTTGCAACTTCATCAGGATTTCCCCATCGACCAAGCGTTAGCCTGCTGTTAAAATCCAATGCTGTTTTAATTAGCTTGAACTGCAGCCCTCTTATGGCTTTCTTTATAAGGTTTTCTGTGCCTGGAGTCTTTATTGCGCCAGGCAGAACTGCATTTACACGGAAACCTTTTCTGCCATAATCACGTGCAAGTGATTTTGTCAGTGCAATTACTCCGGATTTACTAACACTGTAATGCGCCAGATCTTCCTTGAATGGAGTCACTGCTTCAATTGATGAGGTATTGACTATTACCCCTCCGGAATTTCCTCTTAATCTAATGAAATTCTGGCACATCCAGAAAACAGAATTCAGGTTTATTTCAAGAGTTTTTTCATAAAATGCTCTGTCAACTTTAAGGTAATCCATAAAAGGATATATTCCAGCATTATTTATAAGTATGTCAGGGCAGCGCTGTTCAAGGCTGTTCCAGAATTTATCTATATTTTCTTTGTCAGATAGATCAATATTATAAATGCTGTTTATTCTCCCGCTTTTACTCAATTTATCAGACAGATCTTCAAGTCCTTTTTTATCTTTATCAATCAGTATTAGTTCTGAACCAGCTTCAGCAAATCTGATGCTTATAGACTTTCCAATACCAGAAGCTGCACCGGTTATTATTGTCTTTTTGCCATATAAAGATGCAGAATCAGCCAGAGTTGCCTGTATGTCATTTTTATATGTGCTGACTTGTCTATTTTGTGCTATCTTAATATCCTTTTCTTTTAATATCTCATTATTTAACATTTTTCATTCTTCTTTCTAAATCTTTATATTAAATTTTATCGCAGATTATCAATAATATGTCAGTAAAAGCAACTTTAATTAAAGTTGTATTCTGCTAAAAAATAAAAGATTTAATTAAAAATCATCTCTTAAATTTATTTAGATATATTATTAATAATTTTAAAACAATTGTATTAATCTTAAGATTAAAACATATGTTTTAAACTACTGTAATATATACTAAAATCACGCATTTGTCAATTATTTGAACAACTTTTTGTGTAACTTTTTTGGGACAGCTTTTTTTATTCCTATTATTTTGTTCAGCCGTGTAGCGCAGCCGTGTAGTGCAGAAGGGTTTTTTAAATTCTCTGGTTCTCTATGAGGTGATTTCTTTAATTAGAAATTCTGTATAGATTTTAATGTTGTCAGGATCATCAAAATCCTGCCCAAAATTTTTACCAAAACCATTGTGCATGATTATGGGAAAAGTTATCCCTGACATAAGCAGAGTTGCCTTGAAAGAAAGCAAAGCCTTATCATTAATTCCTGTTATCTGCGCCAGTCTTTTCTTGATCAACTCAAGGTTTTCATCTATGAATTTTTCTATCAGTATGCCCGGGCTGTCTTTTTTTACTATTTTACTGGCAATTATCCATAAAATACCCTGGTTTTTTATCAGCAGAAGCATCAATTCACTGGCCCAGCCGGATAGGACTTCGCGCGGATTTTTATTATCATCTGCAAGAAGCGTATTAACTTCATACACTTCGTCAGAAAAATATTTTTCCACTTCACTTAAAAGATTTTTAGTGGATCTGAAATAATAATTTATTGCTGCAAGATTTACGTCTGCTATTTTAGCAATTTCCCTGACAGTGACATTTATTGTGCCGGTACGGCCAATAATCTCCAGCACCGCTTTAATAATACGTTCCCTGGCATCAAATTTTTCATTGTTGTCATACATTTGTTTCATACAATAGTTTTAAATTATAGCAGAAATAGTTATCGATTCAAAGCCAAAATAAGCAAACATTACATGAGAATTTACAGCAATATAAATATTTAAATTAAAATAGCATCGCCACATTTCGTGACATTATTTTTTCAGAAGATATTTGTGACTTATATTTTTAGTGTTAATTGATTATAATTAATAACTTGTTATTTTTAAAAAAGTTGGAAAAAGGATCCTTATATTGGATGACAGGCCTATCGGTGTATTTGATTCAGGTATTGGCGGTCTGACTGTTTTTAGTGAGATTATCAGGCTCCTCCCTGATGAAAGTATTATTTATTTTGGGGATACTGCAAGATTTCCTTATGGTCCGAAAAATCTGGAAGAAATCAGGCATTTTGTTTTTAAGATTGCAGAGTTCTTAATTGACAGGAATGTAAAGATGATCGTGATTGCCTGTAATACTGCAACAGTGGCTGCGCTTGATGACCTTAAAAAAAGATATAATATTCCTGTAATAGGGGTCATTGAGCCGGGCGCCAGAATTGCTGCGCAATATACCACAAATAAAAGAGTTGGCCTTATAGCAACAAAGGGGACAGTGCTTAGCCAGGCATATGAGATAGCTGTAAAAAAGATAAACCCGGAAATCAAGCTTTTTTCACATGCGGCACCAAAGCTCGTTGAATTAATTGAAGCCGGTATTCTTGACGGAAAAGAGCTTGATGATGTCATTAACGTTTATCTTTTGCCACTTATTATGGAATCAATAGATGTATTAATATTAGGATGCACCCATTTACCACTGATAGAAAAAAAGATTACAGCCTTAAGTAAAAACCGGTTTAAAGTAGTAAGCTCTGCAGTGGAAACTGCTGAAGATGTAAAATCAACTCTTCTGGAGCTTGGGTTGGCCAGCAGTAAAATTGAAAATAAAGCCGGCAACGTCAAAGAATTTTATGAAACCGGCAGCAAGAGCCACTTTCTTGAAGTGGGCAGGATTTTTTTAGGTGAGAAAATCAGAGAGGTGAAAAGAGTTACTCTTGATATTTAATTTAATATAAATACAAATTTACAAATCTTGTTTAATGCTAAATAAATTATTCCATGAGGTGGCTGATGAACATAAAACAAAACAGAGAAAACATGAGGGTAGATGGAAGAAAACCCGGAGAAATAAGACAGATTAAAATAACCCGAAGGTATATTTCCCACGCAGAAGGCTCTGTGTTTATAGAGGTTGGGAATACAAGGGTTGTGTGCACTGCAACAGTTGAGGAAAAAATCCCGCCGTTTTTAAAAGGAAGGGGCTCCGGCTGGATAACTGCGGAATATGACATGCTGCCCCGTTCTGCGCCGCAAAGAATCATAAGACCGCAGGTGACAGGTAAAATAAGCGGACGATTCCATGAAATACAGCGTCTTATTGGCCGCTCGCTCAGGGCAGTGATTGACCTTGAGAAAATTGGTGAGCGCACTATCTGGATAGATTGTGATGTGATTGAAGCAGACGGCGGCACCAGGACTGCTGCAATCAATGGCAGTTTTATTGCACTTTACGATTGTTTTAACTCTATGATAGATAATAAAGTGCTGGAAGCAATGCCAATAAAAAGTTTTCTTGGCGCTATCAGTGTCGGCATGATAAATAATGAGCTTATGGTGGACCTTTGCTTTTCCGAGGATAGCGCTGCCCAGGTGGACATGAATGTTGTGATGGATAGCCAGGGTAACTTTATTGAAATACAATCAAGCGCTGAAGGCAGGACTTTTTCAAACCAGGAATTTAATGGCATGCTTGAATTATCAGTAAATGCAATAAACCAGATAATAGACCTTGAAAAAAAAGTTTTTCTTGAGAAAAAGTAAATATTTAATAGTGCTCTATGGACATTTTAATTGCTTCAAAAAATGACGGAAAAATAAAGGAAATCAAAGATTTTTTTAAATCTTTTGGCTCTGTTTCTTTATTACAGCGTATTAGACTAATTACATATAAAGAAATTAAAGACTTTCCCCTGATAGAGGAAGGAGCTGATGATTTTCTTGCAAATGCCATGCTGAAAGCCCGGGTGGTATCGGAAATAACCTGCAAAATAACACTTGCTGATGATTCAGGCCTGTCTGTGGATTTGCTTGGAGGAATACCCGGAGTTATATCATCCAGATATGCAGGAGAAGCCGCAACAGACAAGCAGAACCGCGATAAGCTTATTGCCGAGCTGTCAGGATTTGAAAATCCGGACATGAGGACTGCAAGGTTTGTATGCCAGATGGTTTTATGGGATCCAAAAAAAGGACTGCTGAATGTATCCGAAGGCATATGTGAGGGCAGAATAGGCTTTGAAGAAAAGGGCAGTGGTGGTTTTGGATATGATCCAATATTTATCCCTGAAGGTTTAAATTTGACCATGGCAGAACTTTCACCGGAAGACAAGAACAGGATAAGCCACAGGGGCAGGGCTCTTGCAAAACTGCTGAATTATTTAGATTCTGTTAACAAAAATACCTGAAAATGCAGTAAAATTAAAAACAGAGTTATATTTTAATTATCAGTTGTCAAATTTTAAAAATTCATAGAACTTAAAAAAATGAATGATAATAATACTGAAACCGGAAAAGAAGCTCTATTTAAATACCCTTTAAGCTTTTCGATTTCTCAAGGGCTTTTAAATGAAAATGAGATAAAAAAAGACGGTGTGACCCTCAAGCATGAAGGCAGGGTTGAATTGTATAAAGAGCATATGATAATTACCGCGCCCGGGCTTAAAACTCTTAGCATACCATACAGGGATATTGATAAAGCAGAAGGCAGAGAATATAAAATGTATCTTGATATTTCAGGGGGACAACATTATAAGTTTTTTGAATTAGGTTATGAATATGAGAATTTCATGAAGAATTTCTTTTTTTTACGCAATGAAATAATAATAAAGGACCTTCTAATGAAGGAAAAAATCCTTCGGCCTTATGTCGAAGGAGAATTTGAAGAAAAAGATACGAGCGGTAAAACCGTCGGCAAAGAAAGCTGTCTTATAAGGGTCTATGAGACAGGAGTTGTTGTTGTACCGGTATCATCACAGATCAGGAGATATCCTTTCGGTCTTATTGATAAGATAAGCAGCGGTGACTATAAGATAGTAATCAGAATGGAGGACGGCTCGACTCTTACTCTCTCAATGCTGGGATATGAGTTTGAGTCTTTGACGCGGGATATTACAAAAGCAAATGATGCACTGATAGAAAAAACCCGGCAGCTCATAAAAGAAATCTCGCCTGATGAAAATCCCGAAAATATTTTAAAATTATCTTATATGCTTAAAGATGGAAGAGCAGCCAGGAATGAAAAAATAAGCTCTATTTCCCGGCAATTCCTGAAAGAGGTGGAAAATAAGCTTAAAGGCCGGCAAGTCTGGGATTATTATAATTATCTTTATACAATATCAGATCCTGAAAAAATCTGCACAGGCATTAAAAAAGGGTTATTTCAAGATACGACAGGTTATTACCTGTGGTTTTTATTCCCGCTTTACGGCAGTAAAACAGGCTCTTTTCCAAGCACTGTAGCTCTGGAAGCAATGACAATTGTGATGGAGGATAAAGGAAAAGAGCAGACGATGGCTGACTCTAAAGAATCTCAGGCTGCAGACGGGCAGTTTTTACAGGAGGGTAATGAAGCTGAGGTCCTTAAGCATGATGATGAAGAAGAGGATAAAGATAATTTAAGTTTCCAGACTGGTGGGAAAGCAACATATGTTTTCAGGATGACAGACAGGGATAATTTAGTAAACACTTGCAAAAGCGGGAAAAGAATTTCTCCTGCATCTTTTGATATTTCAGGTAATTATGATGATTTTATAAGAAAAGTAAATAAATGCATGATCGCCATAAATTTTAGAAGAGAGCCGGTTTATATGACAGATGACCAGTTGAGTCTTGATTCAAATATATCCTACAGATATGCCGTGAATATGATACCTGAGCTTTCCTGGTTAAGAGATGTTTTTACAGGTAGGATCATACATAAGGATAAAAAAACATGGCAAAAAGATTTAAAAGAAATACTTGAATTTAATTCAAACAATTTAGATAATTTTTTAAAATGGCAAAAAAACAGGTTTAATTAAAAAAGGAGGATAAATGGTGCTGAATGCTTTTACTGATAATTATGAAGACAACAGTACTGAAGCTGGTTTTCAGTTTACTTTTTTCTGTGACTTGTGTAATGAGGGTTATAAGACCCAGTTCGTTTCTTCAAAAACATATGGAAAAGGTAAACTGCTTGGGGGACTTGGAAAGGCAATTTCAATTGGGGCATCTTTTTTTGGCCAAAGCAACATAGGCTCTAATATTGAAGAAGGCTCAGACATTTTAAGCGAAAGATTTGAAGGGATGTCCCCCGAATGGATGAAAGAGCATGACGCTGCTTTTGTTGCTGCCCAGACGGAAGCCAAGGGGCATTTTCACAGGTGCCCGAAGTGTAAACTCTGGGTCTGTGATAATGACTGGAACGAGCAGGATGGACTTTGCGTTGATGATGCCCCGAGGGAAAATGTCGAAGTTGCTGCCGCCAGGGGTAAGAAAATGGTTGAGGATATTGAAGCAAAAGCTTCCCAGACTCAGGTTTTCACTGGCGATATTGAGCGTAAGCAGACACTCTGCCCGGAATGTGGCAAGCCTGCAGGGCAAGGCAAATTCTGCAATAATTGCGGCGCATCCCTTGAGATGAATAAATGCTCCAGATGCGGAGCAAAAAATTCGGCAAATGCAAAATTTTGTGGCGAGTGCGGTAATAAACTGATTTAGACTGACTTAAAGGCTGATATTGATTAAGCCTTCACTGCTTATCTTCATCTATGCAGCTCTGGTAACTTTTTATCTGCGCTGGTCTGCTGGCGCTGGCATGCATTGCTCGATAAGGTTTACCCGGGCTTTGAGTAATAGGCCGGACTTCTTTAACCTGAAATCAATATTTTATATAGAAATAACAGAAATTGCGGGAATCAATGTTTTATTGAAAAAAATTGTATATATGATAATATACTATTTTGCACTGGACGGGGGTGAAATTTTACGGGGTGTAGCGTAGCTTGGTTTAGCGCGCCTGCTTTGGGAGCAGGAGGTCGGAGGTTCAAATCCTCTCACCCCGACCATAGTTGAAAATCCGGGCGGGAATAGCTCAGCTGGCTAGAGCATCAGCCTTCCAAGTTGAGGGTCGCGGGTTCGAATCCCGTTTCCCGCTCCATTTTTTGAAAGGATATATATTGAAAGACTTCACTTTGTGTATTCCCACAAAAATAGTATTCGGAAAAAATAAAATATCTGAAATTGGCAAATATTGTGCTGAATACGGCAATAAAGCTTTATTTGTTTATGGCCAGGGAAGCATAAAATCAAACGGCATTTATGATATAGTAGTAAATTCATTAAAGGGAAAAGGCATAGAATTTATAGAGTATCCGGGAGTAAGGCCAAACCCGCTTGTCTCGCATGCAAAGAAGGGCATTGAAGTTGCCAGGAAAGAAAAAGTCGGGTTTATTCTTGCAGTTGGCGGCGGAAGCGTAATTGATGAAGCCAAAGCAATAGCTGCAGGATTTTTTTATGAAGGCGACGTTTGGGATTTTTACAAAAATACTGCAAAAATAAAAGCTGCACTTCCTTTACTCACCGTCCTGACTTTACCGGCCACGGGCAGTGAAATGAATGGGGGAACTGTTTTATCAGATGAAAATACAAAGAAAAAATTTGGTTTTATAAATAAACATCTATGCCCTAAAGTTTCTATACTTGACCCTTCAGTAACCCTTTCAATTCCTCTTGAGTACACTGCATATTCAGTTGTGGATGCCTGCATACACCTTCTTGAAGGTTACTTTACCCATGATGATACCTGGTCTCCAATACAGGAAAGATATGCGGAAGGGCTTGTCAGAACAATAATCGAATGCATGGCTAAAATAATGGAAAACCCCAAAAACTATGAGGCAAGAGCAACATTTATGTGGGCTGCAACACTTGCATGGAATGGCATAGGCTCTGCAGGTTTGGGCGGCATTTCTTCTCCGAACCATTTATTTGCCCATATCCTCGGTGGGCATTATGACATAGCTCACGGCGCGGCTCTATCTATAATTGTTCCCGGCTGGATGAAGTATAAATACAGGGAAAAAACTCATCGTTTTGCAATGTTTGCTGAAAATGTTTTTGGAATTAAGAATGGTGATGAAAATAAAAAAGCGCTTGCAGGCATTGATGCATTCGAAAAATGGTTTATTCAAATAGGCAGCCCTGTTTCTTTTAGGGATGCTAACCTGTCCATTGATGAGCTTAAGCTGGATGAGCTGGCAGATGATGTTTTGGAGCTTGCAGACATATGGGACATCAAAGAATATACCAGGGAAAGTATCATTGATATTCTGAAACTGTGCCTTTAGATTACGCAGTTTATTATAATAATTTTTGTTAAGTTTTATTCTGTATAATTATAAGCGGTTTGCTGAGGATGTCGGCCTGTTTTATGGACTGGCTGGCATTAAAATCTTCATAACTGAATACCAGATCAGCGTGTTGCTTTGTTGTAAAACATCCGAATCATCCATGCCTGTTCCAGGCACACACTGGCGCACTCCGGCGTATTCGAATTCTTGACTTTATTTTCAAATTTCATTAAAGTATTTATTCGGCTTTTTACGGCCTATCATGCGCTTGTAGCTCAGTTGGATAGAGCGACGGACTTCTAATCCGTAGGTCGAAGGTTCGAATCCTTTCAAGCGCGCCAATGTTTGTAAGACATGCAGGCGTGCAGCGCAAGCGCATTGTTAAAACATTATTTTATTTGTTTATTTGATATAAAATATAATTTATGGTGGGAATAGCTCAGCTGGTTCAGAGCGCAGGATTGTGGCTCCTGAGGCCGCGGGTTCGAATCCCGTTTCTCACCCCATTTTTATTAGAGAGCGCCTGTAGCTCAGTTGGATAGAGCGTCGGACTTCGAATCCGTGCGTCGGGGGTTCGAATCCCTCCAGGCGTGCCAGGATAATATACCAGTGTCTGAATGGGTCGTTAGCTCAGCAGGTAGAGCACCTGACTCTTAATCAGGGGGTCACAGGTTCGAAGCCTGTACGACCCACCATTCATTGCGAGAGTGGCGGAACTGGCAGACGCGCTAGACTTAGGATCTAGTGGGCTAATCACCTGTAGGGGTTCAAATCCCCTCTCTCGCACCAGGCCATAATGCTTAATTTGAGTTTGATTGCGCCTGGCATTGTGAAAGCAGCGTGTTTGAAAATGCAGGGCTTTCAGGTGAAATAATAAAAGAACTGAAATAATAAAAGAAATGAAATGTTTAATTAAAGTCTTAAAATTTGGTCATTTTAAAGGAGTGTTTAATTGAGTTACAAGTTAAAGAATCTCAAAAAAATTGAGAATAATAAAGTTGTACTGGATTTAGAAATAGCAAACAACCACGTCAGGAAATCGATGAATACCGCTTATAAAGAGATTTCACAAAAGGCTAAAATACCCGGTTTCAGGCAGGGAAGAATACCTTATAATATTATAGATATCAATTTCGGCAAAGATTATGTTTTAAATGAAGCTGCAACTATTTCCATATCAGAGCTTTACCCTAAAATAGTGGAAGACTCAAAAATAAAGCCAATCGATTATCCAAAAATAAAAATAAATAAAGTTGGTGCAGATATCCCTCTTGAAATAGAAGTCACGGTTGAAGTCGAGCCCGAAATAATTCTTTCAAAGTACAAAGGCATTGAAGCAACCGGAATATCTGAAGAAGTCACTGAGGAAGAAATTGAAAAGCAGATTGAAAGCATAAGGAACAATTACGCCTCTCTCGAACCTGTTGAAGACGGCAGACCTGCTGAAAAAGGCGATTATGTGATTATTGATTTTGAAGGGAAAATAGACGGCAAACAATTTGAAGGCAGCAGCGCCCAGGATTATACGCTTGAACTGGGCTCAGCTACATTATTTGCAGAATTTGAAGATGCAATAATATCCATGAAAAAAGGTGAAATTAAGAATATAACACTTAAAATGCCGGATGATATACCGGATAAGGAAATAGCAGGCATGCAGGCTGAATTCAGGATAGATTTAAAAGAAATCAAAAAGAAAACGCTTCCGGATGTAGATGAAAATTTCCTTAAAAATTTTGGTGACTACGAGAATGCCGAAGCTTTTCGGGCTCACCTCACTGAGAGGATGGCGCAGCAAAAAAAGAAAATGCGCAGAGACAGGATAATATCAGATATAATGGATAACCTTGTAGATAATGTCAAGCTTGCTGTGCCGGAACCTATGATAGAAAGCAGGATAAAGCATTATAATGAATTTGATATCAAAGAGCTGGCGGGGCATAAAGTGGAGAAAAGCGATTATCTGAAAGCATATAATATTACTGAAGAGGACTTTAATAAAAATATAAGGCTTTCTGCAATCAGGGAAATAAAAGAATACCTTATCATCAATGCACTGGAAAAAGCAGAAGCTTCAAATATTGAGCCCACAGATGAGCAGATAAAGGAAGAAGCTGAAAAAATAATTTCAAGCTATAATAAGGAAGAGGATAAAAATAAGCTTGTTGAATATCTTGAAGGAGATGCAGGCAGGGAGGATTTAAAGGGAAGCATTAAAAGACGAAACCTGTTTGATCACCTTATCAGGTATTCAAAAATAGTAGAGGAGAAAAAACAAACGGCTAAAGAAACAACCGGCAGAAAGCTGTGGACACCAGGAAAGGATAAGAGTACTGCAAAGACTGGCAATGAAAATGAGGATAAAAAAGAGGATAAAAGTGCCGATAAAAAACTCTGGGTCCCGGGCTCTGTAAATTCGAAAGAGAGTGAAGAAAAAAATGATGAAAATCGTTAATGATTACCTTATACCAATGGTAATAGAGCAGACCAACAGAGGGGAAAGATCCTTTGATATATACTCAAGGCTGCTCCAGGAAAGGATAATTTTTCTCGGTTCTGAAATTGATGACAATATGGCAAATGTGGTGATGGCGCAGATGCTTCACCTTGATGCTGAAGATCCGGAAAAGGACATACAACTTTACATAAACAGTCCAGGAGGTGCCGTTACTTCAGCTCTTGCAATTTATGACACCATGCAGTTTATAAAATCTCCTGTATCTTCTATTTGCATAGGGCAGGCTGCAAGCGCTGCAGCAGTGCTTCTTTTGTCGGGAGAAAAAGGCAAAAGGTACTCGCTTCCCCATGCAAGAATATTGCTGCACCAGCCTTCCGGTGGAGTGCAGGGCACTTCCATTGATGTGGAGATACAGACAAAGGAAATGGTAAGATTAAGGAAACTTTTAAATGAAATAATAGCAAGGCACACCGGTCAGGAGATAAAGAAAATAGAAAAAGATATCGAAAGGGATTTTATACTGGATGCATTAGAAGCCAAAAAGTATGGTATCATAGATGAAGTCATAGAAAAGAAATAGAGAGGGATGAATTTAATTGTCAAAAAATGATAATAAAAAAAGTGATTTCCTGAAATGTTCTTTCTGCAGCAAACCGCAAAACCAGGTGCGTAAACTTATTGCAGGTCCAGGTGTATATATATGCGATGAGTGCATAGACCTATGTAATGAAATAATAGATGAAGAGCTGAAAGAAGAAAAAGAAATCGACTTCAAGGACCTTCCAAAACCTGCTGAAATATATCCCACCCTTAATGAATATGTGGTCGGGCAGGAAAAAGCAAAAAAAGTCCTGTCAGTTGCAGTGTATAACCATTATAAAAGAGTAAAGTATGGAGATTCGCTTTTAAAAGAAGACATTGAGATACAGAAAAGCAATATACTTCTTATAGGACCGACGGGTTGCGGAAAAACACTGCTTGCCCAGACCCTTGCAAGAATTTTAAATGTACCTTTTGCAATTGCAGATGCAACAGCCCTGACTGAAGCCGGATATGTCGGTGAAGATGTTGAAAATATACTTTTAAAGTTAATACAAAATGCTGATTTTGACATAAAGAAAGCAGAGACAGGGATAATCTATCTTGATGAGGTTGATAAAATAGGCAGAAAATCTGAAAACCCTTCAATTACGAGAGATGTATCAGGAGAAGGGGTGCAGCAGGCTCTTCTTAAAATACTTGAAGGTACAGAAGCAAGCGTGCCGCCGCACGGAGGGAGAAAACATCCCCACCAGGATTTCATACAGATAAATACCTCAAATATCTTATTTATATGCGGAGGCACTTTTAACGGTCTTGAAAAGATTGTTGAAAAAAGGCTCAATAAAAACAGTGTCGGATTTATAACTGAAAAAATACAGAAAAAGACAGAAAAAACAGATTCCCTGCTTTCGCAGATATTGCCTGAAGACTTGCTGAAATATGGCATGATTCCGGAATTTATAGGCAGGCTGCCGGTGATGACCACGCTTACAAACCTGAGTGAAGACGACCTTATAAGAATACTTCAGGAACCTAAAAATGCGCTGGTGAAACAGTATAAAAAAATATTTGCAATGGATAATGTTGAGCTCCTTTTTAAAAAGGATGCTCTTAAATCAATTGCCGCAATGGCATTAAAAAGGGGCACGGGCGCAAGAGGGCTTCGCTCAATAATGGAAGAAATAATGCTTGAAGTAATGTTTGAGATTCCATCACGCAGGGATATAAAAAGATGTGTAATAACAAAAGAAGTTGTTGAAAACAGTATAAAGCCAATGCTGCTTTCTGATCTGGAAAATACTGATGTGCTTTTGGATCAGGAGAAACCCGCATAGATGGAAAAACTGCCCGATAAGTATAATCCTGCTGCTTTTGAAGATAAGATCTATAAAAAATGGCTGGAAAAGGGCTATTTTCATGGTGAGATCAGTAAAGCTAAAACACCTTTCAGTATAGTCATCCCTCCACCAAATGTGACAGGATATCTTCATGTGGGTCACGCACTAAATAATACTCTTCAGGACATAATGATAAGGCATGCAAGGATGAAGGGTTTTGCTGCGTGCTGGATACCAGGCACCGACCATGCGGGGATAGCCACCCAGAATGTTATTGAAAAGGAACTTAATAAAAAGGGAATCACGCGTTTTGCACTTGGAAGAGAGAAATTTATTGAAAAAGTGTGGGAGTGGCGCAATCAGTATGGTTCAAGAATCATATCGCAGTTAAAATCCCTGGGTTGCTCATGTGACTGGGAGCGCTTAAGATTTACTCTTGATGAAGAATATGCAAAAGCAGTCACACATGAGTTTGTCAAGCTATACGAAGCCGGGCTCATTTACAGGGGAAATTATATGGTCAACTGGTGTCCGAGATGCCTTACAGCTATATCAGATATAGAGGTCGAGCATAAAGAAAAAAAAGGAAACCTTTGGGATATAAGATACCCGCTGATTGAAGAAGAAACCGGGCTGCCGGACAAAAATGAATTCATCACTGTGTCAACTACCAGGCCCGAAACAATGCTTGGCGATACTGCTGTTGCAGTGAATCCTTCAGATAAAAGATATAAAAAACTTGCAGGAAGGTTTGTTTTACTTCCTCTTATGCAACGTAAAATACCGGTGGTGCAGGATGCTTATGTGGACGCAAAATTCGGCACCGGTGCTGTAAAAGTGACCCCCGCACACGATCCCAATGACTTTGAAATCGCTGGAAGGCATGGGCTTGACAGGATAAGCATCATGACTGATTCAGGCATAATGAATGAAAATGCAGGTCCATATAAAGGTCTTGACAGGTACGAAGCGCGAAAAAAAATACTTTCAGACCTTGAGGCTTCAGGTTATCTTGCAGGGAAAAAAACACATGTTTCATCAATGGGTTTTTGCTCAAGATGCGATACTGTCGTCGAGCCAAGAATATCCCCGCAGTGGTTTGTTTCAATGAAATCCCTTGCAGCGCCCGCAATCAAAGCTGTGCGCGGGGGCCAGATAAAATTTATTCCAAAAAAATGGGAAAAGCTTTATTTTAACTGGATGGAAAATATACGTGACTGGTGCATATCGCGCCAGCTCTGGTGGGGGCACAGGATACCGGTATGGTACTGCAGTAAATGCGGAGAAATGACTGTGACCGTCGAATCACCTGTAAAATGCAAATGCGGGAGCAATGACTTTGTGCAGGATGAAGACGTTCTTGATACCTGGTTCTCATCATGCCTGTGGCCTTTTGCTGTAATGGGCTGGCCGCAGGATACTGAAGATCTTAAATACTTCTTTCCCACAGATGTTCTCATAACTGCACACGACATCATATTTTTCTGGGTTGCGCGGATGATTATGATGAGTCTTTATTTCATGGATGAAATTCCATTCAGGGAAGTATTTATAAATCCGCTGGTAAATGATGTTTTTGGGCAGAAGATGAGCAAATCCAGGGGCAATGTGATAGATCCCATGACTATAATCGAAAAGAACGGGGCTGATGCTTTAAGGTTTGCACTTGCCTCACTGACCACGCCCGGCAGGAACCTTTTGCTTGGCGAAGAAAAAATTGAGGGGAGCCGTAATTTTGCCAATAAAATATGGAATGCATCAAAGTTCGTGCTGGCAAATCTTGACGGCATAGACATAAAAAGCATAGAAACCAAAAAGCTGGACCTTAAAAGCTGGGACAGATGGATACTTTCAAAGCTTGCAGGGACAATAAAAAGTGTGGAAAAATACCTTGAGAAATATAATATATCTTTTGCATGCAGGGCGCTTTCAACGTTTTTCTGGAATGATTTCTGCGACTGGTATATAGAAGTGGCAAAAGTCACTATTTATTCAGCAAATTTAAATGAGTCACAGAAAACTGCAACAAAATATGTGCTCTGGTATGTCCTTGAAAGATATCTGAAGCTGCTGCACCCGTTCATGCCTTTTATAACTGAAGAAATCTGGCAGAGCCTTCAGCATGAAGGCGAGAGTATAATGATCTCGGAATTTCCTGCAGTAAAAAAGACATCGCTTGAAAAAATAGATCCGGATGTCGAAGAAAAGACAGCAAAGGTTTCAAATATCATAAGTGAAATAAGGAAAATAAGGTCAGAACACTCAATAAACCCTGCTTCCAAGGTCAATGTGTTTATAAATCCTTTATTTAAAGATATATCCGGACTTATTCAGGAAAATGCAGATTATATCATGAGCCTTGCAAGGGTAAAAGAACTTCAGACAGGAGCTCCTTCTCAAAAAAGTGGTTTTGTAAAAAGTTTAAATAGCGGAAGTGAAATATATGTGAATATATTTGATGCCATAGATACAGATCAGGAGTTAAAAAGGATTAATGAAGAAATTGCCAGGCTGCAGGCTGAGATTTCAAAAAGTATGATGAAACTTGAAAATCCTCAATTCATTCAGAAAGCCCCAAGGGAAATAATAGATAAAGAGAAAAATAAATTAGACCAGGCCCAAAAAGCTAAAAATGCTCTGCAGGAACAGCAAAAATATTTAAAAAGCTTTAAAGACAATGAAAAAATTCAGTTATAAAGAAGCTTCCGGGTATCTGGATAAATGCCTTATTTTTGGTATAAAGCCAGGATTAGAGCGAATCAGAAAGCTGCTCAAACTGCTGGGTGAGCCGCAGAAAAAAACGGAATTTATTCATATTGTTGGCTCAAACGGAAAAACATCAACGGCTGTTATGACTGCCGTCATGCTTTACGGGCAGGGCTTAAGAAGTGCATACCATATTTCTCCGCACATAAATGAATATACCGAAAGGTTCTGGTTTTGCGGAAGCAATATTACAGAAGGCAGGTTTGCCATGCTTTTTTCAAGCATATATCCTGCAATAGAGCGGGTGAACAGCATGGACATTGGCGGAGAAATGACGCAATTTGAAATAATATCTGCAATGGGTTTTGCGCTTGCTGCTCAGGAAAATATTGATGTGATGGTTCTTGAAGCAGGGCTTGGCGGCAGATGGGACGCCACCAATGCAGCTGATGCAATTGTGGCGGGCCTTACCGGAGTCAGTCTTGAACATACTGCAATACTTGGCAACACAATAAACGAAATCGCAACTGAAAAAGCGCAGGTGATAAAGACACATTCAAAAGTGGCAACTGCCAGCAGTGATGAAAAGGTCCTGAAAGTATTAAAAGACAGAGCTGCAGAGACACATTCGGAGTTGTTTATTTACGGAAAGGATTTTTTCATTCAGGAAAAACAGAAGATTTATCTTGAGGGCTGGAAAGTAGATATAAAAGGAATAAAAGACAGCTATAAAGGACTTTTTATACCACTTTACGGCAATTACCAGCCAGTGAATCTAAGCCTCTCTGTGGCGCTTTCAGAGCTTTACATGGAGCACGCCCGAAAAAGAATAGACAAAAAAAAGCTTTCCGGAAGCCTGTCGGCAATAAAAGTCCCGGGCAGGTTTGAAGTACTGCAGAGGGAACCGGTAGTTATTGCAGATACTTCACATAATCCTGAAGGTATTGCTAACTTTGTCAGGAATATTCTTGAAAATTTTGAAGGAAAAAAGAAAATTATTATTTTTTCAGTGTTAAGTGATAAAGATTACAGGACAATGCTTGCAGGTATCCTCAAAATAAGTGATACGATTATCCTTACATCAAGCAACACAGCAAGAAGCCTGCCTGTTGAAATATTGGAAAAAGAGTTGTATAAATTACTGCGACCAGGAAATGAAACCGGGCAGGCAGGACCTCAGGAAATATATAAAATAGACACTATATCAAATTCTCTAAATTTTGCTTTAAAAATTTCCGGTAGTGATGATATTATATGCATTACCGGTTCAATCACTAATCTTGAAGACATTGTGCAGGAGGATTAATGGATTTTTTAAAATATTTTGATAATATTATCAGTTTCTTTAAACTGCCCATCTGGAAGTATCTGACATACGGCATTGTGTTTGTCCTGGCAGTTGTCTGGCTTTCTACTGTTTACTGGACTTACAGGGATGCAAGGCTCAGGAACACAAGTGCAATTTTCTGGACACTTGTTGTCCTTGTTTTGAATTATCTTGGCCTGATTATATACCTGATTGTCAGGCCCCCTGAATTTATTGAAGACGTAGTTGAAAGAGATCTTGAAATCAGGAGAATGGAAATGCTGCTTGCTGCAAGCATCCATCGCTGTCCCACATGCGGCAGGGAAGTCAAGGACGATTTTGTTATTTGTCCTAATTGCAGGAAAAAACTCAAAAAACAATGCATACAATGTGAAAAACCTTTAAATCTTGACTGGAAGGTATGTCCTTACTGCAGGACTGAGCAATAACCTCTCTGCCTGATTTTATTAAATTAATAGTCAGCAGAGCTGTTCTTTAAGAATTATTTTTAACAGGGAAATAATGAACAGAAGAAGATGGATTGGAAATTTCTTTATAATCCTTGCGGGAGGAGTCATAGGCGCGATTATCGGCCATGTCCTGAAAGACATTGTGCCGATACTTGACAAGGGTTTAAAAGTAGGCACCGACCAGCTCAGCCTGAACCTTTACCTGATAGATGTAAGTTTCAGCATTCATGTAAATATTACACTTTGTGCGATTATAGGAATACTCATAGCAGTTTTAATAGCAGATATTGGCAGAAGAAGAAAACCTTAATATTCTGGACAAAAAACCGGATCCTTTTTCAAACAATAAAAATCCCTGGAAACTGATCCTTGCTTCCAGCTCGCCCAGGAGAGAAAAAATTCTTAAATCAATAAAGCTTGATTTTGAGATAATTGAGCCGTCATGCACTCCCGAAAAATACCTCAAAGACCCTATCGACACTGTGAAGCATAACAGCAGTGCCAAAGCACATTTTGTTTATAATCATGTTATAATAAATAACTTAAATTACAAAAGAGCCATAGTTGCAGGATTTGATACGATTGTTTATCAATCCGGCAGATATTATGGCAAGCCCGGGGATAAAAAAGAAGCATTGTTTTTTTTAGAAATGCTCTCAGGAAAGATCCACAAAGTGATAACGGGTCTGACCCTTATAAATAGCGCAACAGGTAAAGCTGTATCAGGCAGCCAGACAACCGCTGTGAGGTTTAAAAAGCTGGAAAGAAAGTTAATTGAGCATTATATTGAATTTGAAAATGTGCTTGATAAGGCAGGAGCTTATGATATTTTGGGAACCGGGATTATTTTTATTGAAGATATAAAGGGGTGTTTTTATAATGTGGCGGGACTTCCGGTAAAGAAGTTTATTGATCTGCTGGGGGAGCTTGGTTTTACTTTATTTTAAAATTTTTTTTATATTGTTTTATAATGCATTTATATTTTAAGGAGCAGCCAGATGTTTGAATTTTTTGTGAATTTAATTGGCAGGGATATGGGTATAGATCTTGGAACTGCAAACACTCTTGTATTTGTAAAAAATAAAGGCATTGTGTTATGTGAGCCCTCAATTGTTGCTATTGATAAGGAAAATAAAAAAATCCTTGCAGTCGGAATGGAAGCAAAAAAAATGGTCGGGCGCACCCCCGGAAATATAGTGGCTATAAGGCCATTAAAAGACGGAGTTATTGCAGATTTTGATACAACTGAAAGAATGCTCAGATATTTTATCCAGAGAGTCCACAAAAATATGGCTATAGCAAGACCAAGGATTATAATTTGTGTGCCATCAGGCATTACAGCAGTTGAAAAAAAAGCAGTGATCGAGGCAACAGAACAGGCAGGGGCACGCTCAGCATACATTATAGAAGAGCCTCTGGCCGCAGCGATTGGCGCTGACCTTCCAATTAACGAGCCAACCGGAAGCATGATAGTCGATATAGGCGGCGGAACATCAGAGGTTGCAATAATCTCTCTCGGCGGGATTGTCGCATACCAGTCACTCAGGGTTGGCGGAGACGAGCTTGATGAGGCAATAATATATTACCTTAAAAAGGAAAATAATCTCCTTATTGGCGAAAGCACTTCGGAAAAAATAAAAATGGAAATAGGCTCAGCTTTTCCTACTGAAAACGAAGAAAAAATGGAGGTAAACGGAAGGGACCTGGTAACCGGGTTACCAAAAACCATAATAATTACAAGCCAGCAAATAAGAGCTGCTCTTGAAAAGACTTTAAGCGAAATAATAAATTCGATTGTCGAAGTTCTTGACAATACGCCTCCGGAACTTTCATCTGATATAATGAAAAGAGGCATAGTGCTGAGCGGGGGCGGGGCATTGCTTAAGGGCCTTAATGAAAGGATAAGCAGGGAAACTCATTGCCCTGTATACCTTGCGCCTGATCCGCTGGCAGCAGTTGCGCTTGGCGCCGGCAAGTGCGCTGAGGATTTTAATACCCTTAAGAAATACCTGAGGTATTCAAAGCAATGAATTAATCAGGCATCAGGCAGTTTTTGCCTGCAGATGTTTCTGTAATTAACAGATTATTTTTATATTCAAATGGCTCCAGAAAAAAGAAATCCCAGGAATATAATTATTTTATCCGTAATAATTGTGATTTGCATAATTGTGATTACGGTAAGTTTTAAAGATTCCGGTGCTTTCAGTAAAATAAGAATATTGACATTTGATTTTTTTGAACCTGTACAGGAGAAAACATATCTCTTTTTCAGGCCTGTTTCTCATTTTTTTTTAAATATCAGGGAATATTTTAACCTGAATGCAGAAAACAGGGATTTGATGGAGGAAAATGCCGGCCTTATAAAGGATTACAGTGATAATATAAACTTGAGGGTTGAAAATGACTCGCTCAGGCATTTACTTGGAATGCAGTTAAGGCAGGACCATGAAACGATGGCTGCAAAAGTCATAGGGTACTTTGAAGATAAATGGCAGTCTGAAGTAATTATCAATAAAGGGGGCAGCAGTGGAATATCTGAGGGTATGGCTGTTGTCAATGATGAGGGGCTCATCGGCATAGTCATTTTTGTCTCAAGCAGTTCAAGCAGGGTCAGGCTTTTGGATGATCCGCAGAGCAGCATAGGTGCAAGATTATTATCTTCAAGAAAATTAGGGATGATTGAAGGCAGCCCTGAAAAAAAAATTTACTTTAATTATATAACCAGGGGAGAAGAAATTTTCAAAGGCGATATATTGATCACTTCAGAATTGGGTGGAAATATCCCGGCAGAGATTTTAATTGGAAGAGTAAAGAGCACAAGCGTCAGGGACAACAGCGCTTATGCGGTCATAGAGGTTGAACCTTTTGCAGATTATAAAAAACTGGAATATGTGCTTATAATAAAGAGTTAATAAGCAAAGATTTGATGTTCAAAGGACAGGCCGGCAAATAGTTTTATGAAAATATTTTTCAAAGTTTTAAACTTTATAATTCTTGTCTTATGTATCTTGCTCCAGTTTGCATTTTTTGAAAATTTTAAGCTGGTAAATATCGGCATTGACATTGTCCTTGTCGCTATAATCGGCATAACGATTTTTAACGGTGAAATCTATGGCATGGCATATGGTTTTTTTGCAGGGATGCTGATTGACATATTGTCCGGAAGGATTATAGGCATAAGTGCGCTTTTATACGCTCTTGGTGCTTTTTTAGCAGGCAGAGTCTCCGGACTTGAGCTTAAGAAAAAAATACTGACAGACCTGCTGCTGGTCTTAATTGTAACGGAATTAAATATTTTATTTAAGAGCGGCGTTTATTATCTTTTTGGCTTCAGCGCAAGCTCTGCAAAATTAGGTCTGGAGATGCTTATTAACCCGGTTTTTAATGCAGCATTAATGTTTATACTTTTTCCACTGCTGGACCTCGGGCGTGAAAGAAAGGAAGAACTTGGATTTATCTTCAAGAAGAAGGCTTAGAGTAGCAATTTATTTCCTTATATTGCTGACAGCAGTCCTGGTGGCAAGGCTTTATTTTCTCCAGGTCATGAGCGGAGAGATATATGCCGAGGAAGCCCAGAAAATTATATTGCGCTCAAAGACGCTTGCAGCTCCCAGGGGAAATATATATGACAGAAATGGCAGGCTTCTTGTAAAAAGCGTACCGAGTCCCGCAATTGCTGTCGACCCGAGGGCAGTGCTGGCAAATGAAGAGGTTCTTGATGTATTGTGCACAAAACTGAAGCTTGCAAAAGCCAAAGTGACTGAAAAGCTTAAAAAAAGTAATATATCATACCTTGAAAGGGTTGTGCTGAAGCAGAATATAGATTATGAAACAATGATTTATTTCAAGGAGAACAGCAGCAGCCTGCCGGGTGTCGAAGTTATAGATGTTTTTTTAAGAGAATATGAATACGGTAATCTTGCGGCCCATATCCTCGGTTACACAGGTGAGATAGATGAAGATAAACTCAAGTCAAGCCAGTACAGCGCCGGCTATGAAGGAGGGGACCAGATCGGCCTTTCCGGGGTAGAGGCATATTATGAAAATATCCTCAAAGGTACAAAGGGCAAAGTAACATATGAGGTCGATCCTATTGGGAAACCCAGGAACATGATTGAAAAAATAGATTATATCCCGGGCAATGATCTTTATCTGACAATTGATATTGACCTTCAAAAAGCGGTAGAAGAAACTCTTGCAGATGCAATACTTAAACTCAGGCAGAAAAAACCTTCTGGCTCTGATGAAAATTACAGAGCTCCGGGCGGAGCAGTTGTTGTGCTTGACGCTAAAAGCTGCGAGATACTGTCGATGGCAAGCTACCCCACTTATGACCCTTCAGTGTTTACCGGCGGCATCAGTGAGTCAGACTGGGCTTTTTTAAATGACCCTGAAAACCAGTACCCTTTAAATAATCGCGCAATAATGGGTTATCCACCAGGCTCTGTGTTCAAGCTTGTAACTGCTTATGCAGGACTTTCTGAAAGTGT
>MWAX01000155.1 GCA_002068775.1 Actinobacteria bacterium ADurb.Bin346
TCACATAGTCGCTGCATGCAGGCTCGCCCCTGTAAATTGCATATATTATAAGGCCCCGCCCTCTCGGATAGTCACTTTCATGCATTGTCAGATTACCGCTTGAACATAAATGTTTACACATGGGGCAGAATCTGCATGCTTTTAATATTTTATAATTTTTTTCTATTTCCATTTTTACCTCTACTTTATGAATAATCCATATAAATTTTTATTCTGCAACAGAAAGGCATTTAATTCTTAAAATCCAAGGCCCATTTTCCCGGGATTCATTATATTGTTGGGATCAAGCTGTTTTTTTAAATTTTTCAGCAAAGAAAACGAATTCTTGTATTGCTCCTTCATCAGCCTTCCTATCTTGATTCCTATGCCATGATGCTCATTTAATACTCCATTATTTGAGAGCACTGAGCGTAATACATCATCCCATATGCTGTTATACAAATGCAGGGCTTCGCCGGGGTCCTGCGGCGGATTATCTATAATAAATCTGGCATAAAGCATGCAGCCCCACATGAACCAGTGCGAAAAATGCCCGATGAACCTTGCCTGAGGATAATTCGTTTCAACTGTCTGTTTCATGCCGTTGTAGATTTTTTCAATATCTTTATAAGTTGCAACAGTGTCACAGGTCCCGAATGCCTGCGGAAGCGAGAACACATACGGGGGAAAGAAGAATTTATATCTGTTCAGCCACCACTCCTCGCCCATTTCAGTTCCCAGATCCTCGCCATTAAGCTTTAGCGCAATTTCTCTTGCATATTCATGCTGAAGCTCAACGATCTTTTTCCTGCCGTCAAATGCATACACAAGGTAAATGCCTTCTTTATCTATGCCAAGCACCCTCTTTATGAGGCTTCTGGTCTCAGGCTCGTCATACAGCCTTATAACACATGGATTTAACCCTTCATGCATCAGCTTTCTTCCTGTTTCAAGCCCGCTTGCTAAATCCTTGAATAAAAATGCCTGGAATTTACGCACTTCCGGGATTTTATGAATTATAAGCTTTACTCTTGTTATGATCCCGAGGACACCTTCAGAACCTATAAAGAACCAGTTCAGGTCAAGCCCGCTTGCTGTTTTGGGAACAGGAAGTGTACTTATGATTTCTCCATCAGGAAGAACAACTTCCATTGATACAATCATATCTTCCATTTTTCCGTATTTAGTGGATAGTACACCTGTACCCCTGTGAGCTATGAACCCTCCAATAGTGGAGCAATATATTGCTGCAGGGTAATGCATGGTTGATACGTCGTCTTTTGCCAGCTCCCACTCAAGGTGCTGGACTATTATCCCGGCTTCCACTTCCACAATCATGCTCTCAAAATCAATGCTGATAATTTTATTCATCCTTTTCATATCTATGACTATTCCCCTGCAGACAGGAAGAGCGCCTCCCTGGGAACCGCCTCCGCCTCCCCAGGCAGTCACAGGGATTTTATATTCATTTGCAAGAACCATGATTTTAGAGATTTCCTCAGCAGTGCCGGGAAAAATAATAAAATCAGGCTCTATCCTTTTTGCTCCCCTGTCGTGCCAGAGCTCTGATACCCAGTAATAATCGACAGCATATGATGTCTTATCGGCAAAAGATGTAGAGACGTACTCATCGCCGACAATATCTTTTAATTCATGTAATATCATGTAAAAGAGATAGGAATCCCTGTCATATTGCATGTTCTTTCCTTTCTGTTTTTTAATTTTAATACCAGTCTCAGTTTTTTGGCCCTTATTTGGCACTTATTAATAATGCCCGGGCCCGGGTTAATCATGTAAAAACTGTTTAAATTGAAAGCCCGCCTCACCCGCCTGCCAACCCGGACAGCTTGTGGCTGATTTCTATCAGCGCCTTTACGGACTCTTTATACAATTTATAATAATCCGAATATTTTTTATTTAATGATTTGTCATAAGTAATTTTTTCCCTGTATCTGACGCAGCTGTTAACAGCTCCCTCAATAGACGGGAAGACGCCTGTTGCAACACCTGAGAGCATTGCTGCTCCAAATGAAGCATCTGTGCTTGATGGGATGATGCCATTACTGCCAAGTATATTTGCCAGTATGGCTGTCCAAAGCCTGCTCTGGCTTCCCCCGCCTATGAACTTGATATCCCCTGAAGGTATTACTTTTTTTATTTTAAGAAAATCTATGCTGTCTTTTAATGAGAAGGCTGTTCCTTCCATCACGGACCTTGCCAGGTGCGCTCTTGTATGATGAAGTGTCAGACCGGTAAAATCACCTCTTAATAATGCATCATTATATGGTGAGCCCTCTCCGGACAGATATGGATGAAAGATAAGTCCATTGCTTCCGGGGGCAATGTCTGAAGCATCATCGTCCATCATTTTATATGCACTAGTCTTTGATTTTTTCCCGGAAATAATATAGTCCCTGAAGAACTCGTCTCTTGCCCAGCGGTATGAGGACGCACACGATTTTGTACCCGTGCCGGGATACCACAGCCCCGGTACAATGTAAGAATAGTTGATTATACCTTCAAATGGTGCCGGACTGCCTGAAAGTATGCATATCCTTCCGAAAGTTGCAAGCTTGACTGTGCAGTCTCCCCTGCTAATATTTCCTGCTGCAAGTATTTCAAGCAGTGTATCAGTTGTTCCGGTAACTACCGGAGTGCCTTCGGATAAGCCCGACCATAAAGAACCGCTTCCGGTAACTTTTCCTGCTATGCTCAGAGGAGGCAGCACTTCCGGCAGTATCTTCATATCAATCCCGGCAGCCTCTGAAAGTTCCGGGCTCCATTTCTTATTCAATGTATCAAAAAAAAGCGTTCCCTGCGCATCGATTTCATCAGTGGCAGCCTGCCCTGTCAGCATCATCCTGATATAATCTTTTGGAAAAATAATTTTACTTATTTTTTTATAACGGTCAGGTTCATTTTCTTTTACCCATAAAAGCATTGGAGCAGTCCACATAGGGCTTACCGGATTGAAATTGTACTTTAAAAACAGCTCATTAAACCTGCTTAACTTAAGAGCCTGGGCATTGCTTCTGTTATCGGTAATGTGTATAACATTTCCAAGCACGTTCAGCCTCTTATCAAGCAATACAGGGCTATGCGTCACCCCGCTGAGACACACGGCAGATATATTTTTTCCGCTCAGCTTATTTTCTGCAAAAACTTTTTTTATAAGCAGGGATACTGAATCAATCCACTGGCTGCTGTCCTGCTCTGCCCATCCTGCATGCTTATAAATAGTGCTGTATTCATTGACATATGTATTGAAATGATAATTATCATTAATATCTGTTTTGAGTATAGTCACCTTGGCTGCTCCGGAGCCAATGTCTATCCCCATTAAAAAATCCCCAGGCAAAATGCCTCCTTTCAGTACATATCTGCAGCAAGAACCGGTTTAACTTTTGGCCATTCACCCGGTTTATAGTTTTTCTTGAGATATTCTATGAGGTCCACGACTACTTTTACTGCAGTTGAAACAATTGCTTCACCTTTTTCTGCTGTTGCAAGCCTCGGATCACCAGGAGCTCCTGTTTCCATTGCTGTAGATTCCTGGGGGACAGAAGTAATAGATTCAATTGGGAATGCATTGATAAGCTCAGAATGCACCGCGGGCCTTACAAATTTTTTATCAACGTAGCCCTTCAGGCTATAATCTTCTTTTGACCTTTCCATATGGCAAAGTTCCGGATAAAGCGCAAGACTTACAGAAGTTTCGACTTCATCAGCATGCTTGAATGGTGTTGTGCAGACTTCCCTGATTTTTTCACACGCCAGCTCCCACCAGGTGGCGACAGCCATAAAGCAATCGACATCAAGTGCTGTTTCCTGTATTGCCGTGTGCATTGTCCACCACTGACCATGAGCCTGCATAATAATTATTTTTCTGAAACCTGAGTTAACAAGGCCTTTAATGACATCCCTTACAAATTCGATCTGAGTCGTCGCCCTTATAGGCAAAGTGCCGACAAAACCGTAATGAAAATAAGGGTGGCTTCCGTAAGGCATTAGCGGAGCAACGATTGCGCCGGTCTGGGCAGAGACCCGCTTTGCTATCTCATAAGCATTAAAAGCATCCACCCCCGCAGGGCAGTGAAAACCGTGCTGCTCTGTTGCGCCGATAGGCAGGATGGCTATCCCCACTTCATCAGAAACTTTCTTTATTTCCGGCCAGGTCATTTCCTGCCAGATTACAGGTTTATTTTCCATTTTTTGTCCTCCGGATATACATTTTTTTTATAAATTTGTTATTTAATAAAGTCCTGAATTACTGTTAACTGCCTACATCGCCTTAAAATCCACTACAAGGTCCCGGATAACTTCTCCACCGCCGGCAGGCTCCAGGGTGATTGATGTATCAGGATCTATCATTGTTGCGCAGCCTTTAACAGTTTTTCCATCAAGTTTTACAAGACAAGTCTGGCACATGCCCTTATAACATTTATAGGTCCTGAATGCCAGGGTTGCGTCCATGTCTTTTCTTATCATTGTAAGCAATTCATGAATAGTGACCGGTCTGTCAACCTCAACTGAATAATCCTGATAATATGCCTTCTTATCTATATCAGGATTAAATCTGAATATTTTTGCATCGATTTTTTGTTTTGCCATTTTAATTGCCCCTCCATTATTTAAATTCCTAAAAAATCTTTATTTATTAAAATAATATTGTCAGAGTGCCGAACGGCTCATTTTTGAGCCATTTTTTGTTTTATTTAATCTTCCGGCTTCATCCTTGTGTAAATAACATCTTTCTTGCTGTAAGTTGCCCTGCCGTCTTTGTTTTTGACTATTGTATGGCATCTCCAGTTCTTATTATCTTCATCAGGATAGTCTGTCCTGTTATGATGGCCCCTTGACTCAGTCCTGAACATGGCAGAGCCAAAAGTCAGCTCAGCAGCATCTACCATTAACTTTGCCTCAATTGCTTCAGTGATTTCCAGGTTATACCTTGAAAAATCAGGAGCATACATATTGCTCAGCTCTTCTTTCAGCCCTCTGATTATCGACAACCCTTTTTCCATATTCTTTCCGTCTCTGAATGGCGCAATATATTTATCCATTGTTTCAAGGATCTCAGTTTTTACAGCAATTGGCTTAATCTTTTTTGATTTTGATGCAGTAACCATATCAATAATTTCATAAGCCTCATTAAGGTCTTTTTCATCAGGCGGTATCAGATCCTTTTTCTTTGCTTCATCAGCTGCGCAGGCGCCGGCAGCTGCCCCGGTTGTCTGAGTGTCACAGAGAGCGCTCCCGGCCAGCCTGTTGGCGCCCTGGAAATTACCTGCCGCTTCACCGCATGCAAACAATCCGCCAACTGTTGTCTGGCCTTTTTCATTAATGAAAATTCCGCCACACTGGTAATGTGACGCAGGCGCCACCTCAAGAGGCGTTTTTGCAAGGTCAAGACCAGCTGCATCGATTAAAAACTGATAATGCTTGGGAGTCATTGTTTTAAAAACATCGCGAACAGCAGCTTCACCCTTGGGGGATTT
>MWAX01000156.1 GCA_002068775.1 Actinobacteria bacterium ADurb.Bin346
CAAGAACACTTTTAGATGCAGGATTTAAAGTGGTGGATCTTGGCATAAATGTGAAAGGAGATGATTTTCTTAAAGCTGTAAAGGACGAGAAGGCAGATGTCCTTGCAATGTCGGCTCTTCTTACCACCACTGCAATGGAGCAGAAAAAAGTCATTGAAGGACTAAAAGCTGCAGGAATAAGAGATAGGGTCAAAGTTGTCGTAGGCGGCAGCCCCATTAACCAGGAGTTTGCAGACTCAATTGGGGCAGATGGTTATGGCGCTACAGCGCCCGAAGGGGTAAAATTGATTAAAAGGCTTCTTGGGATAAAATAAGTAATGTACAGGGTGATTAGAATGATCAAATATGATTTTAAGGGGCAACTGACTGTTGTAACCGGGGGAGCAAGCGGCATAGGAGAGGGCATATGCGAAGCATTTGCAAAAAACTCTTCTGATGTTGCAATAATTGATATTAATGAAAATGCCGGCTTAAATCTTGCCAGTAAATTAAAAAAAGATTACAAAGTCAGGGCTAATTTTTACAGGTGTGATATTACTGATTTTGAAAAAGTAAAAAAAACTTCAGAAAGTATACTGCTGGACTTTAAAAGGGTGGACAATATTATAACTGCTGCGGGATACAGCTCCCGTTTTTCAATAACTGAACTTGGTATTGATGAATGGAAAAAGGCTGTTGATGTAAATCTTAATGGCACGTTTTACATTATAAAAGCTTTTATTGGAAAATTGCTTGAGCAGAAAAAAGGCAATATAATACTGATAGGCTCAGGCGCAATAGTGACTGGCAGCGGAGGCGGAGTTCATTATGCTGCCACAAAAGTTGCGCAGTACGGGATATGCAAGGCATTAACGTATGAGCTTTTATCACAGGGCATCAGGTCAAACATTATAACACCCCATATCATAGATACGCCAATGTTGAGGAAAAGATATCCGGACAACCCTGAAATGAATGCAAAACTTGCTGCAAGGGTGCCATTAGGTCGAGTCGGGCTTCCATCAGATATTGCTAATATTGCGCTATTTTTAGCATCGGATGAATCAGGATATGTGTGCGGAGAAGAAATTATTGCAGACGGCGGGGGTCTGTTTTATCAGGGATTTTCTCCCAAGAAATAAGAGCAATAAATATAAAAAAGTTATTTGAGAAAGGGTCAGCAATGCAAAAAACTTCAAAGTATTTCCTGATATTTGATTTTGGCGCAAGCAATGGAAGAGCTTCAGTAGCCAGTTATGATGGAAACAGGTTTGATTTTGAGGTTGTGCACAGGTTCGATAATATACCTGTTTATGCAGGGGATACACTTTACTGGGATTTCCTGAAGCTATATTCAGAATTAAAATCAGGCCTTACTGCTGCTGTTAAAAAATACGGCAGAATAGAGTCACTTGGCATTGATACCTGGGGAGTTGATTTTGGACTTATTGATAAAAACGGGGCACTTATTTCAAATCCTGTGCACTACAGGGACAAACACAGAAACAGCATGCCGGATGAAGTATATAAGCTCATCTCTGCTGAGGAGATTTTTGATTTAACTGGTGCTGCACTTGTTTCCTACTACGGGCTTTTCAACCTGTTTTCCCTTAAAGTCAGGAATGCATCTGAATATATATGCGCCGATAAATTACTGATGATGCCGGACCTTTTTAATTATTTCCTCACGGGCATTGCAGTAAATGAATATACGGAAGCCCACACCAGCATGATGGTCAACCCCATAAGCATGCAATGGGAAAAAAAGCTCCTGGAAAAGCTGGGTCTTAAAACTGATATTTTCAATGAGATCATACAGCCTGGAACAATATTGGGTGACTTACAGAAAAGTGTTTGTGAAGAGCTGGGTATTGGCCCTGTTTCTGTTGTAGCGCCAGCTTCTCATGATACCCCTTCTGCAGTTGCCGGAATACCGATAATAGATAAAAACAGAAACTCGCTATTAATGAGTACAGGCACATGGAATATAACGATACTTGAAATGGATAAACCTCTCATTAATAATAAGATCTTTGAATCCGGTTATGCAAATGAAGCAGGGGTTGAAGGAAAAACACTTCTTTTTAAGAATTTTGTCGGGATGTGGCTTATTCAGAAAAGCAGGGATAAATGGCTCAAGGAATCTGCAGACAATTTATCCTGGGATGACATAATGTATCTGGCAAAAGACACTCCTTCGAGTAAATCCTTTATTGATGTGGATGCAAATGATTTCATTGTCGAAGTAAATGATATGCCTGGAGCAGTTAAGCGTTTTTGTAAAAATACCGGCCAGGCAGTGCCCGGCAGTATTGGTGAAATTGCAAGAGTCATATACGAAAGCATGGTCTGCAAAGTGAGGCAAAATCTTGACACCCTTGAAAACCTGACAGGTAAAAAGTTTGACTGCATTAATATGGTTGGCGGGGGCACAAAAGATGTTCTGCTATGCCAGTGGCTTGCAGATGCGACAGGTCTGACTGTTTATGCCGGGCCCACAGAAACAGCTTCAGTTGGAAATCTGATCATGCAGCTAAAAGCAGCGGGAGAGATAAAAAACCTGGATGAAGGAAGACAGATAGCCCATAAATCGGCTGTAGTTAAAGAATATGTTCCCGGGGATAAAGATTACTGGGATGAAGCATACAATATATTCAGAAGCATATCAGGCAGTTAAAAATCTGAAAGTTTTAAATTAACGGCAGGTAAATAAAAAGCCATTCAATGCTCAAGCTCTTATTCTGAATAAAGCCCGTCGTCTTTAAAAATGTACACGAAAGTATGGAATTGATTAATTAATTGGATTATAATACAATAGTAAAACATATTACAATTGGATTATAATACAATAGTAAATTATTATGAGTTGAGTAGATGGATAGAGTAAAAATTGAAAATTTTTACAGGCTATGGGTCTCCCAGATCGATAAACTGCTTTCAGGGTATATTTTTAATGAGGCAGGAAATCCAAATCCCACAAGGTATATTTTTTCTTTTTATCTTGAGTTAATTGAAAGGTTTTTAAAAGACGAAATTATTGAATTAGAAAAAATAAATTTACTTTCCGGTATAAGAGGAATTGGAAAAACAACTTTACTTGGCCAATTATTTTATGCTTCCAGATTTATTAATCATTCCAGTAAGAATTATAGTAAACTGCTGAGAGGGAATTATGAAAAACTCTATCTTGATGTCTCCAAATTGCATCTTGAAGGAATTAGCTTGAATGATTTCTTTAAATACTATGAAGAAGAAAAAAATATTCATTTTGAAACCATAGATAGAAAATTTATTATTCTGCTTGACGAGGTTCATTATGATGATAATTGGGGGCTTTTTTTAAAGAATATTTTTGATAGAGTAAAAGGGCATAAAAATATTCTTATTATTGCAACCGGGTCTTCTGCTTTAAAAATTAAGCTTAATCCTGACCTCTCGCGAAGATCTCTTATATTGGACCTTTATCCTCTAAAATTTGATGAGTATCTTATTATGAAAAATATAGCTGTCCCAATCAAAGATTTATCAGAGGAATTGGTTAATTCTATTTTATTTAGCAATAATGCTGCTGATTTGCATGATAAACTGAAAGTGCATTCAAAAGAGATCAACAGTTTTTTTCTAAACCTTGCTCCCAGTGTTGAGGAGGAGTTTTTATATTATGGGGGGTTTCCTTTTGTTCTGGAACTGAAAGATAAAAAACACCTTATCTATAAACTGGTTAATGGTGTAATTGATAATCTCATCACAAAGGATATATTAGATTTAAAAAAGTTCGCTTCAGAAACAATTTCAAAAATAAAGGATTTACTTTATCTTATTGCAAATTCTGACGCGACTGACTATGAAAAATTGTGCAGTGCTCTTAAATTGGATTACCGCTCGGCAAGAGGAATTATTGAGACATTAATTCAGAGTGGAATTATTCTTGAAGTAAAATCTTATGGGGAAAAATTTGTCAAGGTAAGAAAGCCGGCAAAATTTCTTTTCATCTCCCCTTCTCTAAGGGTTAGTATTCTAAGCGGGATTATACCCTCTGAAATAAAGGGTAAGCTTTTAGAAGATTATCTGGGTCTGCTCTTTAAAAAAGAATTTTTAAAAAAGAAAATCAGCGCTGCTGAGAATGAGATTTTATATGATTCATCTTCTATGGGAGCTGATTTTATACTTCGTGCTGCCAATTCAAGGCAAATTATTGTCGAGGTAGGGTTTGGTGAAAAAAAGACTGGAATAAGACAAGTGGAAAATACTGCAAAAAAATTAGATAACTTTTTCTATGGGATTATAGTCAGCAAGGAAGGCGAATTACAGTTAATTAATGAAAAGATAATAAGAATTCCGCTGAAATTCTGGATGCTGATTTAACTCGAGAGAGTTATTTAATCTGCCGGAGTTTCGGATTTATTTATCTTAAAAAAATGAAGCTGCTGTCATTTATTTTTACGACAAGCAGGATTTGAGCTACCAGCAGGAATAAAAACAGCAGTAAATAAAAGGCTTTCAGATACCTGTTCATTTTTAAATTTGTGTTTTTCATGATTAAAATATTTTTTATCCTGTTGTCTATAACCCTGTAATTTATTCGCTGAAACATATTGAAATTTGAAGCTAAATCTACGGCTGAAGATTTTCCCTGCGCACTATTTAAATTCTTTATTTTAAGGATCAAAGTGATGGTGCTCTTTGCTATTTCTTTTGGTGTCAGGTGTGAGTTTTCACAGATTATTTTATCGCAACCTTTTTCCTGTTCGATTTTAATAAGATAATAAGCAATGTAGGAAAAAGGATTAAAAAACAGCAGGTCTTTTAATATTAAAGAAACCCAGCTTATTAAATTATCTTTTCTTTTTATATGTGCAAGTTCATGCTTTATCAGGACTTCTTTCTCTTCAAAAGATAAAGAATCCAGCAACTTTGGTGAGAGCACAAGCATGCTTCTTTTTATTCCGATAACAAAAGGTGAATAAAAATTTCTGTGGGTAAGCGTGATTTGCGGGCCGGGTATATTGATTCTGGAAATAAAATTATCAATAATTAAAAATATGTCAGGAACATCATTTTTTGTGACTATTTCGTCATGGGATAATCTTCTATAAAATAAATATAAATTTAACCATCTTGCTATCAGTATTATCAGTATACTTAAGGATATAACAGCAATTATCCTCGAATCTATGGTTGAATCATTAAATGGGCTGTTTTGGATATGGTCTATTCTTTCAAATATAGTGTTGGGGCTTACAATCCTGAAACCCATAACGCCAGGCCTGCTGTCAAAATAATAATTGTTATAATTTAAATCTTCGGTGATTACAAAAAAAGGCTTAATAAGCGGTAAAAATAAAAATAATATTCTTATGGTCGTATCTTTAATCCTGAATAAATAGATAATGATAAGTGCCAGCGCCAGTGAAATAAAGCTGTCATATAGCATTACCAGGATATAATCTCTGAAGAATTCTAGAATTGTCATAAAAAGCTGTAAAATCAGATAATTATTTTATTTTATCAAGTAATTTCTTTATCGACTTGCTGTCTATATTTGTTTTATCGGTAAGATATGTAGAAACCATGCTTGCAGACGTACTGCTTAAAAGCTTATCCGCCACTGACATTATTATATTTTTTGAAAGTTCCTGCCGGTCTACTACTGCAGTATATATGTATGTCTTTGCGCTCTTGTCCTGCTTTAATAGCCCTTTTTCTGCAAGTGTTGTCATGGTGGACATTACTGTGGTATATGGAATGAAGTTGCGCTCCTTTTTTTCCATTTCCTTTTTTAGCATTATTTCGTGAACTTCCCTAACGGATATCTTTTCATTGTCCCAGACTATCTTCATAATGTCTGCTTCCAGGTTACTTATGCTGTTCAGACCGCTTATGCCTATCTCTGCTGATTTCTTTTTATTTTCTTTTACCATTTTTATAACACACTCCTCTTGAAGTAAAAATTAATTATGCCTGCTTATCAATACAGTCAAACTGACTTTAAAAAGATATTAAATAAAATAATTAAGAAAAAAGTTAAGTTAAAATTTTATTTAATATTATTTTTTATTTAAAAAATTTTAAAGTTATTATTTAAAACATATTAAAAGATTATATTGCTTTTAAATATTATACAATATATTAACAGGAAAAACATTTTTTAGCAAATTTTTAGTTTATTTTTTATACCATAAATTCTCTAAAAGAACTCTTGCTATTTAAATTTATTTTAAAACCATAAAAACAAACAAAAAATACTTCAAATATTGCAAATATTGTTATAACTAATATTTCTATATTTAAACGAATAATTTACAAGAAAAACATTTGCTTTTAATTAATATCAATAATTTATGAAAATTTTATAAAATAAATATTAAAAATATTTAAATTTACTCTTGACATATTATAATAAATATATAATAATTGCATTAAATCTTTATAGAGAAAAGTAATTTTATTGAATTAGATATTATTAATAAAATAATAATAGCAATTCTGATTAAAGTCTAAGGTAATTATAGCAATCTTCAAATAGCTAAAGGAGGGGAAAATGAGCAAACTGTGGAAAATCCTGTTAATTCTCGGCTCACTCATTGGCATTGCTGGTACTGTAAGATGGTAGTGATCTTCCAGGAATAAGGAATTATGTTAAAAAGAGAATAATTCCTATATTTAAGAAGTAAAAAGAGGGGTTCCTGTTGAAAGAAGAAGGAAACAAAGCTGGGTTATTGTCATATGTCTTCTTGGTTTTTTTAGCAGGGATAGCTTCCACAATTTTTGTACTTTTTAAGTATAGGAATATTTCTTTATTAGGAGTAGGTTTATTCGGTGCCCTCATTTTTGCTTCTGACAACCTTTCTGCGCCTCTTCCAAAAACGGGAAGCGTATCTGTAAACTTTGGTATATCTCTTGCAAGCCTGATTATTTTTGGTCCGGCGACAGGCATGCTTGTCACAGCAATATCAATCATAAATGTAAAAGAAATAATTAAGCGCGTTCCTTACTACAAGCATCTTTTTAATGCAGGACAGTATCTGATTTCTTTTGCCGCAGTATCATTTTTTTTTGAAAATTTTTATGACAGGTCACAGACAAACTTTTTTTATGCCAGGAATATATGGATTATTTTTCTGGTCACCTATATCTTTTTTATAATGAATACGCTGCTGACTTCAGGCGCGATATCTCTTAGCACAGGGTCAAATCTCATAAATATATGGATTTTTAACTTTGCCTGGATAGTGCCGTTCCAGTTCTTTCTTTCTGCAATTGCAATTGCAATTGCATTTCTTTATATAAGATTCAGTCCCTTCACTATTATTTTTACAAGCGTGCCGCTGATAATAATACAGTATACTTATCTTCTGCGTCATAAAGAAAGAAGAACAATTCTTGCCAGTATAATCCAGATCGTTAAAATAATTGAAGCAAAAGATGTATACACTGCTGGCCACTCTGTCAGGGTGGCAGATTACAGTGAGCTGATAGCCAGGGGTATGAGATTAAATGAATATGATATAGAAACTCTGCGTAACCTTGCGAATCTTCATGATATCGGAAAGATACAAATAGACCTTGCAATTCTTAACAAGACCACAAAACTGACCGACAGGGACTGGACTGAAATTAAAAAGCACCCTGTTGTAAGCTATGAGATTGTAAAACAGATCGATTTCTTAAAAGACAGGGCGACTTCTATTTTATACCATCATGAAAAAGTCGACGGCACCGGCTATCCTTTTGGTAAAAAGAGTGAGGAAATTCCTGTTTTTGCAAAAATACTCTGTGTAGCTGATTCTTATGATGCCATGACAACTGACAGACCCTACAGAAGAGCGCTCACAAAAGAGGAAACGATTGTTGAGCTTGAAAACAATAAAGACAAGCAATTTGACCCCCAGATTTGTGATATAATGATTGATATCATAAAGCAAATGCCTGCAAAGGCATAAACACCTTTTAATTTTGAAGCAGCAATTTAACATATAATAATTAAGAAGCAGCAATTTATAATAAGAGTGGCATGCCAGCAAAATATAAACACGGCATCATAAAAAATTATAAGAATAATTACTGGATAATATTTTTAAAATGCATAGGATGGATACTGCTTGGCGCAGCTGCAGGATATGCATTCTTTTATTTTTTCAGGGGTTTTTCAATCTCAATCGTAGAAAGGTTTAAGTTTCTCCAGGGTTTATTTGGAATCAGGCATTATGAAACCGGAATGCAGTATGCAAGAGTAGTCCTTATGATATTTGCCGGGAACATAATTTCCACTGCAGCTTATTTTGCACTCGGTTATCTGAGGATGCTTATTCCGGCGGCAATATTGACAGGATTTCTGGTAACAGTCCTTTTATTTACAGGTACTGTTAGAAACATGCAGCCTGCTGTTCCACTGGAAGTTTTAATCCTTATGTCTGCAGAATCTTTTTACAGGAGCATAGCTTTATCAACAGGTGAGCACCTTCAGAAGAACAGACCCGGGATTCGCAAGTGGGTGCCTGCAGCAGGTACAATATTTATCGTCCTTCTTCTTGCGGCGGCAGCTTTTTATGAAGTATATCAAATATTCGGTTATATCTTTTAATAGTTTGTCTGTAAGTCTCATTCAGTGGCTTCATTGCTGCAGCAATTTTAAAATGTCCCATTGCAGTGTTGATCTTGCCTTCTTTTGCAAGGCAAAGCCCGAGTCCATAATAAGCAAAATCATTGGAAGCATCTATTGTTATTGCTTTCTGAAAGTTCTTTTTTGCAGCAGAATACAGACCGCAGTTGTAATATGAAATTGCAATGGCTTCTCTTATTGAACCTCTTTCCGGCTCAAGAGCAATGGCTTTTTCGAAAAGCATGACAGCTTTCAAATGGTCGTTTTGTTTTGCGTGCTTCTTACCTTTATGGAATAATTCATATGCATTTTCACTGTTCATATTTATTATAATAATATAAAATGCTCCTAAATAAAAAAAGGGACTCAAATAAATTATAAAAGTATAAGCCGGCCATTTGTAAACCCGGCGCAGTAAAACTCACCGGGATACTGTTTGAAAGGAAGATAGAAATGGCCAGAGAAAAAAATTATATAATTAATTCTCCGCATAATGCCGGATTGCTGGAAAAGACTATCTCAAATATCACGCCCACTGACGCGAAAGCGCAATTGGAAGCGCAGGCAAGGCTTGATAATCTGACAAAGCCACTGCAAAGCCTCGGCAGACTTGAAGAGCTTGCAAAACAGATAGCATCAATAACCGGCACTTTAAACCCTGATTTTTCAAGAAAACTCATAATAATAATGGCTGCAGACCATGGAGTAGTGGACGAAGGAGTCAGCGCTTATCCGAGAGAAGTAACACTCCAGATGGTATACAATTTTCTGGCAGGGGGAGCAGGTATAAACGTGCTTGCAGAGCACACTGGAGCAGAAGTTGTGGTGGTGGACGCAGGTGTTGCTGCAGAGCTTAATATACAGGGCTTTAACCGGCGAAATAAAAAGGCGGCTTCAGGAAAAAAATCAAATGAGACCAGCAGACTTTCTTCAGGAAGCTTCATAAATGCAAAAGTGGCATTCGGCACTGCAAATATGGCTAAAGGCCCTGCAATGACAAAGGAGCAGGCGCGCAGATGTGTTGAAGCAGGAATTTCAATTGCAGAAGATATGGTATTAAAAGGATACGGCATAATAGGAACAGGGGATATGGGTATTGGAAACACCACTGCCAGCAGTGCGATTGCTGCATGTTTATGTAAAACAAGCGTTTCAGCAGTTACAGGGTACGGGGCAGGACTTGATGAATCTGGACTTGAAAATAAAATAAAAATCATTGAGAAGGCCATATCTATTAACAAGCCTGACCTCTCGGATGGTCTGGATGTACTTTCAAAAATCGGAGGCTTAGAAATCGGAGGCATAGCTGGAATAATACTTGGATGCGCCGGCAATAAAACACCAGTTGTGATAGATGGCTTCATCAGCGGAGCGGGCGCACTTATCGCAGAGCTTTTGTGCCCGAAATGCAGGGACTATATGATAGCTTCTCATTGTTCAGTTGAAAAGGGTCATATAATAATGCTTGAGAAATTAAGGTTAAAACCCCTGTTTAATTTTGATATGCGGCTCGGAGAAGGAACAGGGGCAGCCCTTGGCATTAATATTGCAGATGCTGCAATAAAGCTCATGAACAATATGGCAACCTTTAGTGAAGCAGGAGTGTCCAAAAAAAATGAATAAAGAAAAAGAGTGCAGGCAGCATCTGAAAGGTGAAGGGTTCGTTCATCTTTACTATGGTAATGGTAAAGGTAAAACGACTGCAGCGATGGGGCTGGCATTAAGGGCGGCAGGATGCGGACTGCAGGTGTATATCGCCCAGTTTGTCAAGGGCATGAAATACAGTGAGCTTAACAGTCTTCTTAAACTAAAAGACAATATAACAGTTAAACAGTACGGAAGAGGATGTTTTATAAGACGGCAGGCAACAGAAAAGGATGTGCAGGCCGCTCAAAAAGGTCTTGCAGAGGTAAAGGATATTATAGCCTCAGAAAAATACGATGTAGTAATCCTTGATGAGATTACAATAGCAGAATTCTTCAAGCTGATAAGCGTGCAGGATATTCTTGAAATAATAGCTGCAAAGCCCAAACATGTGGAGCTTGTTCTCACAGGGCGCAAGGCAGACGTAAAGATAATTGATGCAGCAGACCTTGTGACTGAAATGGTTGAAATAAAACACTATTATACAAAAGGCATAGAGGCCCGCACAGGAATAGAGAAGTAAATGAACCCTGTACTTCCGTTTTTTAAAATTTTTTATTCAGGCTCTTATCTTAAAAATCAAAGTGCAGTTACTGTTTGCAGTTTATATTTTGAGCGCTGCAAGCCTTTTTTTGAAAGCATCTTTAATTTCAGGCTCCCTGTTTTCAATATCAAGCATTTCAACAACGCCAGGAAACTGCAGCACAGGGTTTAAAACCTCATCGTCAAGGTTTGAAATGATTTCATGAAAAGGATAATGTGTCTTTTTTGAAATCGCTGCAAGACGTTTTCTTGAAAGGGCCTGGGTCTCGACTCTGCTTTCAGGATAACCAAGTCCGAATTCTTCGCTGAATAATTTGTCAAAAATATTTTTCAGGTTTACCTCACTTGCCCACCCATAACCCTGCGTGAGCATAAGAGAAATGCAATTACCTGCATTTATTCTGGCAAAAAGCCAGGCATCCAGCGGAGTTAAGATATGGCCGCAAAATACATTAGGATATTGAAGCACAGAATTAAAATACCCCTGGCCGGTGCCGCAGCCTCCGATTACAAAATCAACGCATTTTAAATTAAGGAGGATTGCGCTCAGCAGCCCTGTATTGATATAAGTCAACTCAGGTTTGTCTTCTTTTTTCTTCATCCCCGCATTAAATATTTCATGACCCCTGCCTTTTAAGGCCTCAATAACATCATCTCCCTTTTCACAAGTTACAACTTCAAGGACAACAGCTATTTTCAATTTTTCCCCCTGTCTTAATATGGTAATAAATAAATCATGTATAAAAAAATAATAAATTCTATTAATAATATTTTTTACAAATATTTATTGATATAAAATTTATTGCTTCATAAAAAAACTTATAGACTTCTTAAATTTTTTATCCTGCCTCTCTCATTGATGTGTTTTATTTCAGGTTTATTTTGCTTTAATTTTTTATTTTTTACTCCCGTCTTTTTTATACCAGGGCAGAGGCATATCAGAGTAGCCAAGGTAATTGCCTCCGGAATTTGAAAATTCATTTGCAATAGGCACTTCAATTAAGGAGGGCTTTGCGCTTTTTTTAGCTTCTTTTAAAGCATCTCCTATTGTGTCCAGACCTTCTGCTTTTATACCAAATGCTCCAAATGATTCTGCAAGCTTTACAAAATCAGGATTATAAAGTTCTCCTGATTTAAAGTCCATGAATGAAGTGCCATATTTTCTTTCCGTGCCAAAATGGACTATTTGAAGATCCCTTATGCTTATCCATCCATAATTATTCAGGACAAAATAAATCACAGGGATATTATACTGTACAGCGGTTGCAAGCTCCTGGCAGGTCATGAGAAAATCACCGTCACCACAGATGCCCACAACCTCTCTGTCGGGTTTTCCCAGTTTTGCGCCCATTGCTGCAGGTACGCACCAGCCCATTGTTGACCAGGCACCTGTTGTCAGATGCGTCCTTGGCTGGTACACATCAAATTCCTGAAACAATATGACCTGCGCATGCCCTGCAGGACCCAGCACTATTGAATCTCTTTTAAGGGCAGCGCGCAGCTCTGCAAAAAACCTCGAATAACGCATCGGCAGAGTTTTAGACTGCCTTGACTGCTGGAGCTTGTCCTGCCATTTTTGTTTTAAATCAGACAGTTCCTTAAAATAAGCGCTATTTTTATAGTCTCTTCTGCATGTTTTAATTTTAATTTTTTCAAGCAGCGCCTGCAGGCAGGTTTTTGCATCTCCAAGTATGCCAATATCCACAGGGTAATTTTTTCCGATTTCCCTCATATCTATATCTATTTGTATAAGTTTTGTCTGAGGAAAATTAAATGACTTGCCCGGAACATAAGATTGTGCCGTCCATTCAGTAAATTTGCACCCCACAGCAATTACAAGGTCTGCCTCCCTGGTCAATCCAAGTCCGGGAATGGAAGCAAAAGTGCCGGTATAATATCCGTTTAAATCATGGTCCTGAGGAATAGCGCCTTTGCCCTGAGCAGTTGTGACTACAGGAATGCCAAGATATTCTGCAATCTCGACCAGTTCATTGCTGGCATCTGAGATTATCACTCCGCCGCCAATTAAAAAAACAGGCCGTTTTGCATCTATAATCATATCGGCTGCCTGGTTTATTAAATCCATATCTCCAAGTATTCTGGAAGAAAAATTATATTTTTTTGGGTCCATAAGTTCATCAGTGACTGACTCAGCCTGGATATCCATTGGAAGCTCAATGACCACAGGACCAGGTCTGCCGGAAACCATTACCCTGAATGCTGTTTCAAGGGTGTTTGGCAGTTGCCTTATATTAGTGATCTGGTATGACCTTTTTGTGACAGGGTTTGCCATGGTGGGAAAGCTTGAAAAAGAATTCATTTCTATTTCCTGCAGTGCGCCTTTCTGGAAAATATAAGTAGGACAGTTTGATGTAAAAACTGCAAGAGGAATTGAATCATGATATGCAGTTCCAAGGCCGACAAGAGTGTTTAGCGCACCTGGCCCGACCGATGTGATGCATGCAAGGGGGTTTCCTGTTGCCCTGCAGTACCCGTCCGCAATATGGGTTGCTGACTGCTCGTGTTTAACCTGGATAAAGCCTATCTCATCCTGTCTTTCAAACAGCGCATCAGCAAAAGGAAGGTTCCCATGTCCAATGATTCCGGCCACATATGGCATTTTGCTTTTTATGAGGTAGTCCACTATATACTGGCAGGCTGAATATTTCTTCATTTTCATTTCTCCTATCTTTGAAAAAATAATATTAATTTTCAAAGCTTGCTCTAATAAAAGGACAAACTGTAGTTTAATTACCGGCGCAAATCATTCATTGCTGTTTGTCTTTAGCCGCTGCCGGGTGCTTACTGATTTTTGCTGCAAGCAATTATTTGTCATTAGATATTGTTTGAATCAATTATTTTATTGAGTTTTTCCCTGTAATATTTGAAATCTTTCCATGGGACTTCCGGGGGAATATAGTGGTCGCCAAAAGGTATGTAGCCCCCCTGTTTTATAAGCCATTCGACCGGTTCGAGAAACCTGTCTGTTTCTTCTTTTCCGAGGGCAATCAATGATTTGGGAATGCCTCCCAATATCTGCAGCTCCGGATAATTTTTCCTTACTTTTACTATATCCATCCCGGCGCTTACTTCCATTGGGTAAAGACCGGTGATTCCGGCTTCAATGAACAGCGGTATAAGTTCATTACAGTCGCCATCTGTATCAACTAAAATTATGCCAATGCCTTTCCCTTTTAAAAATCCGGTTATTTTTTTGTAATAGGGGGTTAAAAATTCTTTAAATACGGCAGGAGAAACCATGGAGCCTTTACCAAATGATATATCTTCCCAAAGATGGCAAGCATCAATATCGGTGTAAGACATGATTTCTTCCCACAGTGCCAGCCATATGTCAGTTATCCTGTCCAGTATGTCTTTAATGAGAGATGGTTCATCATAGTAAAACATGAATAAATTTTCATAACCTATAAGGTGGGTCAGGCAGCCGAATACGCCATTGGGGTAACCTCCGACAATAAGCGGATAATCTCTTGACCTGTAATCTTTGACCATCTCATCCCAGTTATCAGGCAGCCTGTCGCTTATATTGTCCAGCGAAAATCTTTCTTTCTTTAAGTCATTCCAGTCGTTCCAGCCTTTTATTGGCCACTTTATCCCTGCTGGTAAAACCTGCTGTATTTTTGAATAAATCCTTGTGCATCCATCAATATCCCTGTATGTCAGTGTCCTTTCTGTCTCATCCACCAGCTCAGGCTTGAAATTGGGAAATATAAGCTGCTCTGCATTAATGTTAATCTGGCCTTTATCCATATTAAAAAAGTCTTTTACATCCCGATCGCAGGAGTAACCGTGATTTGGCCAGGGGGCTCCTCCTGAAAGGACTGCTATTCCTGAAGGCAGTTTTATTTCACTGGCTCTCTCTTTGTAGATCTTTTCAAACAGGGTTCTTGATTTTTTCCATTCATGAGTAATTGTGGGAGTGTACAGTGATGTGGTTGTATTTATAATGTTTAAGGGAATTTGGGGATAGTTCTTTTTTGGTAAACCTTCTTCATACCATCTTTCTATGGTAGCCCCCCAGAAGCCGAATTCCCATTTATTTGGCGGAGTCTTTTTAGAAAATCTCATTGTTTCCAGAAATTTTTCCCTGGAGTTCATTTTTTCTTTTCACCTGCTTTTTTGATATTAAAAACTTTCTTTGCAGCTTCTTCAATGCTTACAGGGTCCAGTCCCATAAAATCCAGCAGGGATTCAACATCCATCGCTGTACAAGCGTACCGGTCCCTTATCCCTATGGGCTCAACAGGCACTGACATATTGTTCAGAGCCAGCAATTCAGCAACTGCGCCGAAAAGACCCCCGATGATGCTGTTTTCCTCTATAGTGACAAAAGCGCCAGTCTCTCTTGCGCATTTTAAAATAATTTCTGTATCCAGAGGTTTTAAAGTGTGGATCTCAAGCACCCTTGAAGATATGCCTGCTTTCTCAAGTGACCGGGCAGCAAGTAATGTCCTGTAAAGCAGGGTGCCCGAGCATATAAGCGTTAAGTCGCTGCCGGGTAAAAGTATACTGCCTTTGCCGAGGGTAACTTCATGGTCTTCACTAAAAAGAACCGGCATGTCAGCTCTGCTTAACCTTAAATAAACAGGACCCTTATAATCAGCTGCAATTTTAACCATTTTTGCCGTCTCGACGGGATCTGCGCTGACCATTATTGCCATATTTGGCATTGCCCTCATGACAGATATATCAAAAACCGAGTGATGTGTCGGACCGTCTTTGTAGTCAGAAATCCCCGCATAGGTTCCGACGAGCTTAACATTTGCGTTTGCATATGAAACACATGTTTTTATTTGTTCAAGGCCCCTGTTGCATACCAGGGCAGCAAAAGCATCAACAAACGGGATAAAACCTTCTAAAGCCAGCCCGACTGCTGTATCTATCATCCCTGCTTCAGCAATGCCTACATTAAAAAACCTTTCCGGGCAGGATTCACTGAAATATTTTGTCATGGTCGAGCTTGACACATCTGCACTGACAACAACTATCCTGTCGTTTTCGGCCCCGCATTTTACAAGAGCTTTTCCGTAGCTCTCTCTTATAGAAGCAATTTTTGGATTTTTCAGATCAACAGCCAGCATTTTCTTTTCCCTTTTTCTTAAGTTCCGCTATTGCTGCTTCATATTGCTCTTTGCTTGGGGCAACGCCATGCCATTTGCTCTGGTTTTCCATGAAGGAGACACCTTTTCCCTTTACGGTCCTGGCAATTATTATTGTTGGCCGCCTGTCAGCATTTTCAGCCTCATCATATGCCTCCAGCAGTTGTACTATATCATGGCCATCAACTGTGATGACTTTAAAATTAAAAGACCTCCATTTGTCTGCAACAGGCTCAAGAGGCATTATTTCATCTACAGAGCCGTCAAGCTGTACGCCATTGTAGTCAAGTATTGCCGTAAGTTTATCAAGCTTAAACTTGGCTGCAGTCATTGCGCCTTCCCATATTATGCCGCCCTGTATTTCACCGTCGCCCATTAAAACATATGTCCTGAAATCAAGGTTTTTAAGCCTTGCAGCAAGAAGCATCCCTGAAGCAACGTTCAATCCATGTCCGAGAGTACCTGTTGTCATATCCACTCCAGGGGTTTTGTTCCTGTCAGGGTGGCCCTGCAAGTGGCAGCTTAGCTCACCCCATCTGTCCAGTTCATTTAAATCAAAAAAGCCCCTTAATGCAAGCGCCGCATAGAGAATTGCGCTGGCATGTCCCTTGCTTAAAATGAACCTGTCCCTTTTTTCCCATGAAGGATTTGACGTATCTACTCTTAACTTGCTGAAATATAGTGAGGCAATGATTTCTGCTGCAGAAAGACAGCCGCCCGGATGGCCCGCGCCCCTTTTATAGATGATTTCCAGGGATTTCATCCTTAACCATGTGGCAGTTTTTTTAAGCTCTGTGATTTGTTTTTCGGTATACAATCCGCTGTGCCTTTCTACAATGATAAATATTAATATATATTTTATTTCTTGTCAAAAATATTTTAAATATTTTACATATATTTAAATATTTTTTAAATATTTTATTTTAATTTTTAATTATATTTACAAATATAAAAACTTGTTATATTATACTTTCAATATAATTTTTTTATTTAAGTTTCAAATGAAAGCTGCAGTCTGGAAATCAGTAAATAAAATAGAAATAGAAGAAATAGGCATACCGGAAATTGCCAATGGAGAAGTTTTGATTAAAGTCGTCTATGCCGGTATTTGCGGTTCCGACATCACAATTCTAAATGGAAAGCATATAAATGCCAAACCGCCTGTAGTACTTGGACATGAATTTTCGGGAATTGTCGAAGAATCAAAATCCAGCTATTTCAAGAAAGGCGACAGGGTCGGTGTTGAGCCTCTGGTATCCTGCGGATTTTGCAAACCATGCTCTGAAGGAAACAACCATGTATGCGCAAACCTGAAGCTTTTAGGGATCAATGAAAACGGAGCTTTTGCGCAATATACAAAAGCCCATGAAGCAAAGACTTTTAAGATTCCTGATAAAATGTCATTAGCAGAAGCTGCAATGCTCGAGCCCTTTTCGGTAGCTATGCACGGTATGGATGTGAGCAAAATGAGAATAGGGAGCCATATCCTGGTTGTTGGCGCAGGTCCCATCGGCGCTATGACTGCATTGCTTGCAGGCTATTTTGGTGCCGGAAAAGTCATGATTTCTGAATTGACAGATTTCAGAGTAAATTATGCAAAAAAACTTGGCTTTTCTGCTTTCAACCCGACAAAGGAAGGGGACCTACTTGCCCATGTGCTCAAAAACACTGATGGAAATGGAGCTGATATAGCGTTTGAATGCGGCGGCACTCCGGAATCAGTCAAAGCATGCCTTGACTGTATTGGAATCAAGGGAAGAGTAGTCCAGATCGGTATTCCAAAACAGCTTGTTGAAACAGATTACAGGCGCATGATTTACAAGGAGCAGGAAATAATGGGCATAAGGATTTATCAGAAAGGTACATTTGGCCGTGCTATAAGGTTTCTTTCTGACAGAAACATAGCATTAAAAGACTTTGTATCACATTTTTTCAGCCTTGAAGACATCGCAAAGGCAATTGAATGCGCAGATGATAAAAACAGGAGCATGAAAGTCCTGATAAAGTTTTAATTTTGTTCCGGTATATGCAAAATAATACTTTTTAAATAAAACAGCAATAAAACAGCAGTAAAACTGCAATAAAAAACAGCAAATAAAAAATAAGCAATAATACCAGTTTTAAAAACTAATATTTTATTTTCCAAGTAAACGAAAATGCCGTCAGACAAAAATAGTAATATTTTTATAGGCTCAATGCTGAAGAAACTAAGGCAGGACAGCAATATGACACTGGAAGCGCTGAGCTCCAGTTGCGGGCTGTCAAAAACTTATATCAGCCAGATAGAGAACAGCAGGACCAATCCGTCAATCAGCACTTTAAAAAAGATTGCCGATGCTTTTAATGTGCCGATCATGGCAATCCTGGATGAAAAGTACCAGCAAGACAGATCAGCCAATATAGCTGATATTTCACATAGCCAGAATGACGATAGGGATAAAGGAGAGGACGAGGTATTTGTTGTAAGAAAAGACAGCAGGAAAGTCATGAAATACCCTAATTCAGACTGGACGATAGAATTATTGAGCCCGAATTTAAGCAGGAAGATTGAATTTATTTTGACAATTGCTGAGCCGGGCCAGAGCAGCGGCGAGGAGCCCCTTACCCATAATGGGGAAGAAGCCGGAATTGTCCTTGAGGGAAAGATTAAATTTACAGTCGATTCCAGGGAATTCTTCCTTGAAGAAGGCGACAGCATATGTTTTAACAGTTCCATCCCCCATAAATGGGAAGCATATGGCGAAAAAACAACAAAAACCATATGGGCGATAACACCGCCTTCTTTTTAAAGATCAGATTAAATAATGCAAATTCCCTTAAAAAAATTAAAATGCGGATTTGAACTGCCGGTATTCGGTTTTGGTACATGGCAGATGGGCGGAAGGGAAACGAGAGACCCGGCCAATGATGACAGGGCAGATGTTTTCGCTATAAAAAGCGCAATAGATATGGGAATTACACATATCGATACTGCTGCCTGGTATTCCGGGGGCCACACTGAGGAGCTTGTGGGTCTGGCTATTAAAGGATTTGACAGGTCAAGGCTTATTATTACCACTAAAGTGCCGCCAATGGACCTTCATTATGATGATGTTATTAAATCAGCCCGCGGCAGTTTAAAAAGGCTTGGTACAGATTATATTGATGTTTATGTTATCCACAATCCCAATCCTTATATTGATATAAAAGAATCAATGAATGCCTTAAATTATCTTGTTGAAAAGCAGATCGCAAAGTTTATCGGGTTAAGCAATTTCAATGCCGCACAATTTAGTGAAGCACAGGATAACAGCGATAACAAGATAGTCTGCAACCATTTGCATTATAATTTAAAACACAGGGGGCCATTGCTTGACGGGACTATTAAATATAGCCAGGAAAATGATGTACTGGTGGTAGCCTGGAGACCGGTGCAGAAGGGGCTTTTTTCAAAAGAAAAATTCAGCATATTAGAGAAGTTATGTTCAAAATATGGAAAAACTGAAAACCAGATTGCAATCAACTGGCTCATAAGCCAGGATAATATAGTGACAATTTCAAAAACCCGCAATATCGGGCACTTGAAAGAAAATATAGATGCTGCTGCCGGGTGGAATATGGAGAAAGAAGACATTGATTATCTTATGGATAATTTTCCGGGTGTTGTAGAGACTGTGGAAAATGCTACTCTTGCAAACCTGATAGAGCCTGAGTAAAGATACAATGCGTTTTATAGCATAGCCGGACAATCATTAAATGGTGCAGGAATACCGGCATCTGTTATATTTTTACCGGGCAATCACATAGTAAGTACTTAAAAATTCCTGCATTCTTGACAAGTACGGAAATATATATTAAGGTAACAATAATAAGTTAATGCTGTAATATAAATTAAATATTAATATTGTGTATATTATAGTATTATAATATACATTAAAAATTGAATAAATAGAATAGTTAGGGATGCATTGAAGCTTTTATTTATGTTGGACGCTTAATAGAAGCTGAGC
>MWAX01000157.1 GCA_002068775.1 Actinobacteria bacterium ADurb.Bin346
TTTTCAAGCTCAAGAAGTTTTCCATATCTTAACTCTGCTGCTTTTGCCAGATTAGCCTCTCTCTCTGCATGCTCTGCAGAAAGCCTGGTTTTTTCTATTTCTTCTTTTAATGACCTTATCTGGCTGATGACATCTTTCTCTGCTGCCCAGTGAGCCTTCATTGCGCTGCTTTTTTCCTTAAGGTCCGAAAGCTCTTTTTTAATCCTGTCCAGTCTTTCTTTTGAAGCTTTGTCTTTTTCTTTTTTTAAAGCCTGCTCTTCTATCTCAAGCTGTTTTATCCTGCGCTCAAGCTCATCTATCTCAGTTGGCATGCTGTCTATCTCAATTCTTAATCTGGAGGCAGCTTCGTCTATAAGGTCTATTGCCTTATCAGGTAAAAACCTGTCTGAAATATACCTGTCTGAAAGCATTGCTGCTGCAATAAGAGCAGAGTCTTTTATCCTTACTCCATGATGCACTTCATATTTTTCCTTAAGGCCGCGCAGAATTGCTATAGTATCTTCTACGCTGGGCTCATTTATTGTCACTGGCTGGAATCTTCTTTCGAGAGCTGCGTCTTTTTCAATATATTTCCTGTATTCATCAAGCGTAGTGGCTCCTATCGCATGAAGCTCTCCCCTGGCAAGCATGGGTTTTAGCATATTTGCTGCATCAACAGCGCCTTCTGCTGCACCGGCGCCGACTATTGTATGAAGCTCATCAAGAAACATTATGATATTGCCTTCAGACTTTGCGATTTCCTTAAGCACCGCTTTTAACCTGTCCTCAAATTCACCTCTGTATTTTGAGCCTGCAACCATGGCGGCTATATCAAGCGCTATTACCTTTTTGCCCTTAAGTCCTTCCGGCACGTCTCCTGAGACGATCCTCTGGGCCAGCCCTTCAACAATGGCAGTCTTGCCGACTCCAGGCTCGCCTATCAGGACAGGGTTATTTTTTGTTCTCCTTGATAAAACCTGTATGACCCGCCTTATTTCATCATCACGGCCAATCACAGGGTCAAGTTTCTGTTTTCCTGCAAGCTCGGTCATGTCTTTGCCGTAACGGGCAAGAGCCTGGTATTTATCCTCCGGATTCTGGTCAGAAACTCTCTGGTTGCCACGCAGTTCAACAAGTATTTTAAATATCCTTTCTTTTGTGACACCATTCTGGCGAAGCAGCTCGCCTGCCTTGCCTCTGCTTTCTGACATAGCAATAAGGATATGCTCCGTGCTTACATAATCGTCTTTTAGTTTTTCTGCTTCCTTTAAGGCAGATTCAAGGATATTGTTTAATTCAGGCCCTATATAAACCTGCACATTCTGCCCTGTCACTTTTGGATGCCTGTTTATAATCTCTGCCACATTTTTTTTGAGAACTTCAATATTTACTTCAAGTTTCTGCAAAACTGGCGTAACTATCCCGTCCTGCTGCTCAAGAAGAGAGGCGAGCATGTGAAAATCATCTATTGACTGATGCCCGTGCTCAGATGCCAGTGATTGGGCGCCTGCAAGCGCTTCCTGTGATTTAATAGTTAATTTTTCAAAATTCATAATAATTCACCAGCCTATACTGTTATGTCTGCCCTCGGATTCTCACTGTAGGATTTAGCAAAATCAGTTAGTTTCTTTTTCTGATCATCCGTCAGCGAAGATGGAACTGTGACCTTTATTTTTACATAAAGGTCTCCTGATTCACTGCTTTTAAGCTTTGGCATACCCCTGCCTTTGAGCCTGAGGGTCTTTCCTGTCTGGGTATGTGCAGGCAGTTTCATGGTAACTGTCCCTGTAAAAGTGGGCACATCTATTTTTGCGCCGAAAATAGCTTCGGTAAAGGTTACGGGCAGCTCACAGTAAAGATCGTCTCCTTTAGTGGTAAAGAAGTGATGAGGAATTAAATGCACTGACAGGTAAAGATCTCCTGCCTCTGCGCCTCTGGGGCCCGGACCGCCTTCACCTTTTACCCTTATTTTTCCGCCGTTTTTAATGCCCTTTGGCACTTTCACACTTACTGTCCTTAACTTGTCTTCTTTTTGAAGGCTTATTGACCGTTCTGTGCCGTAAAATGCTTCCCTGAGTGTTATATTCAAATCATACTGATAGTCCTGGCCTTTCTGCGGCGCAGAATTCCTCCAGAAATTTCGCCTCTGCTGCTGATTTGCCTGCTGGCTGCCTGCAGTTCCCTGGCGGCTCCCTGCAGCTCGCTGTCCTGCTGTTCCGAAATTTCCAAATATTGTAGAATATCGCTCATCAGAACCGCGTCCAAAAAACATCTCAAAAAAATCAGAAAACCCGCTACCAAGGTCCTGGAAACCAAAATCGCTCCCGCTGAAATCATAGCTGTAGCCCTGCTGTCCCTGACCGCCAGTCCAGCCCTGCCAGCCCTGCTGTCCGCCTGCTCTTGAAAATTGTTTCCAGTTTGAGCCCAGCTGGTCATATCTTGATCTTTTATCAGGGTCCTTTAAGACCTCGTAGGCTTCTCCTATCTCCTTGAATTTATCTTCTGCCTGTTTATTGCCCGGATTAGCATCGGGATGATACTGCCTTGCAAGTTTTCGGTACGCTTTCTTAATCTCATCCTGGGTTGCAGTTTTTGATACTCCAAGCATTTTATAATAATCCTTGTAATCCATTTAATCCACCTGCTGTATGTTTAATTATGAAATTTGCCCATAGCGGCTAAAGCTATGGGCAAATTATTTCAACATTTACTGGAAGTAAAAGATTTAGAAGTTATTGAAATCATTAAGATTCTTTTTTGCTTATTTCAACTTTTTTAGGCTTTTTAACTTCTGCTTTTGGAATGGTTATTTCCAGAACACCATCCGCATAGCTGGCTTTTACTTCATCAGCCTTTATGGGTACGCCTACGTCAAAGGATCTGTAGAAGGAGCCATAACTTCTTTCAACTCTTATATAGTCCTTGTCCTTCTCCTCTTTTTCAAACTTCCTTTCGCCCTTGATTATAAGCTGGTCATCATCAATTGAAACATTGATGTCTTCCATCTTTATTCCGGGCAGGTCAGCTCTTACTACTACTTCCTTTTCAGTCTCCTTGATATCGACATCCGGAGCCCATATTGCTGACTTTCTTTCTGTTTTATCCCTTCCGGGAAACTCTCCAAACCATCTTCCTATCTCATCCCTTGCCTGTACCAGTTCCCTGAACGGATCCCATCTTACTATTGGCATATAAATACCCCCTTTCAAATTTTTCCGCTAGTATCTGCTTTATTGTCATGGCTTTTTATGCCTTTAGTATACTTTCTCATACTCTTTTACTGTTATTATTTCATGTTATTATTCTTTATTATTTTTTATTATTATTCTTTATTATTATTTTCTGCCTAATTATTATTTTTCATCTTTGGCTTCAAACTCAGCATCAATGACATCTTCATTGGCGCCGCCGCCGCTGCCTGCGCCCTGCTGCTGTGAGCCCTGCTCGTAACCTCCATCGCCTGGTGTCCCGCCCGGACCGCCCGGACCTGCGCCCTGCCCTGCTGATGAAGCCCCTGCCTGTGCGTACATCTTCTGTGACAGTTCATCCTGAAGTTTCTGCAATTCTTCCACATCTTTATTTATCGCATCGGCATTGTCTGACTCCATGGTTTTTCTCAAAGTTGCAATCTGGCTCTCTATTTTTGACTTAAGGTCTGCAGGGGCCTTATCCCCTATATCTTTTATAAATTTTTCTGCAGAATATGCCAGACTGTCTCCCTTATTGCGGGCTTCGGCAAGAGCCTTTTTCTTTTTATCTTCATCAGAGTGAGACTTTGCTTCATTTACCATCCTGTCAATCTCGGAATCAGAAAGGTGTGAAGTTGCTGTAATTGTTATTTTCTGTTCCTTACCGGTTGCCATATCTTTTGCGCTGACATTTACTATGCCATTTGCGTCTATGTCAAAAGTTACCTCGATCTGCGGTATTCCTCTCGGTGCAGGTGGTATCCCGTCAAGCCTGAATCTGCCTATGGTCTTGTTGTCTGCAGCCATATCCCTTTCACCCTGAAGCACATGTATATCTACGCTTGTCTGATTGTCTGCAGCAGTTGTAAATATTTCGCTCTTCTTTGTCGGGATGGTCGTGTTCCTTTCAATTAATTTTGTATCAACACCTCCGAGGGTCTCAATACCAAGTGAAAGCGGAGTTACATCCAGAAGGACTATGTCCTTAACATCGCCCATGAGCACGCCAGCCTGTATTGCGGCACCGACTGCCACGACTTCATCAGGGTTAACACTCTTGTTCGGCTCTTTTGACGTAAAATTTTTTACAAGTTCCTGTATAACCGGCATCCTTGTTGCGCCGCCCACAAGTATCACTTCATCTATTTCAGAAATCTTAAATCCTGAATCTTTAAGCGCTTTTTCCATAGGCCCTTTGCATCTTTCTGTAAGATCAGCTGTAAGCTGCTCGAATTTTGCACGGGTCAGCTTTGACTCCAGATGCTTGGGTCCGTTTGCATCAGCAGTTACAAACGGCAGGTTTACGTTTGTCTCAGTTACGCTTGAAAGCTCAACCTTTGCCTTTTCAGAAGCTTCTATCAAACGCTGAAGCGCCTGCCTGTCCTGACGCAGATCTATTCCCTGCTCTCTTTTAAATTCATCTGCTATGTAATTCATTATTCTGTTGTCATAATCGTCGCCGCCAAGGTGCATATCTCCATGGCTTGATCTGACCTCAAAAACTCCTTCGCCGACTTCAAGTATAGATACGTCAAAAGTGCCGCCGCCAAGGTCAAATACTAAAATTTTCTCTTCCTTTTTTTTATCAAGCCCGTATGCAAGCGATGCTGCAGTCGGCTCATTTATAATTCGCAGCACATTAAGGCCTGCGATCTTACCCGCATTTTTAGTTGCCTGCCTCTGCGCATCATTGAAGTATGCAGGCACGGTAATAACTGCGTCAGTTACCTGAGTTCCAAGATAAGATTCCGCATCACCTTTTAATTTCTGCAGTATCATTGCAGATATTTCTTCAGGAGTATAATTCCTGTCTGATAATTTAACCTCTGCCAGGCTGTTTTTTCCTTCAAGCACCTGATACGAGACTGTTTTTCTTTCACTTTCAACCTCGTTATATTTCCTCCCGATAAACCTTTTGATTGAGTAAATCGTGTTTTCAGGATTTAATGCAGCCTGCCTTTTTGCAAGCTGTCCAACCAATCTTTCCCCTTTTTTTGTTATTGCCACAACTGAAGGAGTCGTCCTTCCGCCTTCAGTGTTTGTAATGACTACAGGGTTACCGCCCTCCATCACTGCTATACAGGAGTTTGTAGTCCCCAAATCAATTCCTACTGCTTTTCCCATTTAAATCTGTCCTTTCTTAAGTTAAAAAATTTTAAAATACATCATCCATTTTCATTAAATAGTTCTTGAAGCTGTTTACAACATCCTGTGGACACCTGGTAAGAATAACGCCGTCCCTGCGTTTTATAAGAACAATTATTGAACGCAGGTTCATCCCCTGATCGTACATCAGTTCCCGTACATATTCCAACCAGCTTATGTCTTCCCTCGAATAATACCTCTTTCTTCCCCGCCTCATCGGTACCACGAGGTTAAACCGCTCATAGTAATAAAGAGTGCGGCTGTTTACTCCAAGGAATTCAGCAACAAGCTCGATTGGATAACTTTTATCACTTTCATTAAACAATAAAAATCACCGACCTTTAAAACTACAATAAGTTTAGGATAAAAAAATATAGATGTCAAGGATTTTACTAATATATTTTAAAATTATTTACTACTATATTTTCACTTAAAGTGAAAAATATTTAATCTTAATAATAAAATTGATAAATTCCTGATCCCGGGACATTTTTCTTTTTTAGACTTTTAGAGATAAATAAATAAGGCGGTAAATTGTAAAAAACATTGGAAGAAAAAAATCATATGAATAAATATATAGCGACAACATCCTTTTAACAGAAAAAAGAAAATGTCCTGAAGTCAGAAAGTTCTATAATATCAGTCTAGTTTTCTAAAAACATGATGAAAAGGACTTAATATGAACAAAGTTTAAAAAACTGGATTATTTAAATTAGTGTCAAAATAATTAAAGCTTTTAGGCTATTTATTATGTCCGCTATTAAACCTTACCAATTTATGCCAATCGATTTTACCTCTGGTACAAAAATCATTTAAAAACTCTTTGCTTCTCGGATAAAACCATTCGGGATAACTCTTTGGTGCAACTCCGCCATAGACATTTTTTCTGCTATCAGCATATGGTGGTGATGTGACTATTAAATCAACAGAGTTTTCCGGCAATGTACTTAAAACTTCTAAACAATCACCGCAAATTATACTGTTATATGGTAAAGTCTCTTTCTTTTCCATTCACGGATTAATTCATTAATTTTAATAATTGAAATTATACTATTAAATTATTAAATTGTATATATACATAAATACACAATACCATTAGTTAAACTTCAGCAAGCTTTGCAAAATCATCTTTTAAGTCTTTATACAGGGATTTATATATTTCATATATTTTTTTATAAATTCCCGCATTAGCTGCAACCGGAAGCACTTCTTCTTTTTCCCTGATAACTTTGTCTGCAGCATCCTGCACACTTTTGTAAACGCCGCTTCCCACTCCTGCCAGGAGCGCTCCTCCATAAGACGGGCCTTCTTCGACATTTAAGGTGACAATCCTGGTATCAAAGACATCAGCAATTATCTGTTTCCAGAGTGTGCTTGCTGCACCGCCCCCAAATAAAACCACTTTATCAGATTTTATCCCTGCCTCGTCCATGAGATTAAGGCAGTCAAGCTGGCTGAAAGCTACTCCCTCAAGTATGGATCGCACAAAGTGGTCCTGCCCATGCACATAAGATATTCCAAAGAAAACTCCTCTTGCATAAGGGTCCGCATAAGGTGTCCGCTCTCCTGTAAGGTATGGCAGGAATATAAGGCCGTCTGAGCCAGGTTTTACTTTTTCGGCCTGCAAATCAAGCAGTTTATATTTTTTCTTATCCGGATGTTCCTGTCTTATTTTCTCGCTCGGGCCAAAATTATCCTCATACCATTTAAAAGAGCCTGCAGCAGAAAGAGTGACTCCCATAAGATGCCATTTGCCGGTGACAGCATGACAGAAGGAATGCAGCCTGCCCTGCGCATCATACGCTGGGGTGTCGCTATAGGAAAACACCACACCGGAAGTGCCAAGCGAGTCTGAAAGCAAACCGGGTTTTACAATACCCGAGCCCACTGCTCCGCCGGCCTGGTCGCCTGCGCCGCCAACAATAGGCGTGCCTTCAACAAGCCCGGTAAGACCGGCTGCACTGGCGCAGACTCTTGCTGTAATATCAGCTGACTCAAATACATCAGGCAGAAAATCCCTGTTTATCTTAAGGCCGTCAAGTATTGCCGGCGACCAGTTTCTTTTTGCGATATCCATGAGAATCGTACCTGATGCATCAGAAACTTCTGTTGCATAACTGCCTGACAGTTTATATCTTATATAATCCTTGGGAAGCAGTATCCTGTATATCTTTTTATAATTTTCAGGCTCATTTTCGCGAAGCCACAGTATTTTCGGAGCAGTGAACCCCGTAAGCGCCTTGTTATATGAAAGTTTTATAAAACCTTCAAATCCAAAAATGTCATATATTTCATCACACTGGCTGCTTGTCCTCTGATCACACCACAGCAGTGCCGGGCGCAGAACATTGCCCTGCCTGTCCAGGAAAACGCTGCCGTGCATCTGGCCTGAAGGGCCTATTGCAGCTATCTCGTTTGCTTTAATTCCTGAATCGTTTATCACTTTTTTAATGACTTCGATAGAGGCATTCCACCAGTCTTCAGGGTTCTGCTCTGCCCACCCCGGCCTGGGAGTTATAAGCGGATAATCGCTGGTTGCGGAAGCAATGAGTTTGCCCTTTTCATTGATTATAATCGCTCTTGTTGAGCTTGTGCCTATATCCATTCCAAGAAGATATGCCATTTAAATACTCCTGTCTTTATGTTCAGGTTTTTATCACATAAAATGAAGTTTTTTATATCTTAATAAAGTTTTTCAATTTAATAAATACTTACATGTAAGTCTATGTCCAATACCTGCTGGGTATTTTTTCCAGTATTTTTATTATTTCTAAATTCCTTTCATTTATTTAAAGATTATCTTCAATAAACCGGCAGACCGGTTTCCGGTGTTTTCGGTTTTCTTCTCGCGTTAACTTTTGCCCAAATAAATCTCATAAGTAAATCTAAGTGAAAGCTAACCTATTGCGTCATTTAAAAAAGTACCCGAAAGCTAATTGCAAAAGCATCTTTAAAAATTTATTATAACAGTGATTATCATGAAAATACTTGTACTTAGCGATAAAGTTGAAGATATTATTTACAGCAACTCAATCTCTGAAAGATTCGGAGATATAGACTTTGTAATTTCATGCGGAGACCTTCCTAAATATTATCTTGAATTTGTGGTCTCATCGCTGAATAAACCGCTCTTTTATGTTCTTGGCAATCATGACAGGAGCAATATATATACAGAAAACGGCCTTGAATGCGGACTGCCTGAAGGATGCATAAACATAGACGGCAGACTGGTATTGTATAAAGGTATTCTAATGATGGGACTGGAGGGTTCAATGTTTTACAGCGGCGGAGCTTTCCAGTATTCTGAAAGGCAGATGGCATTCAAAGCATTTAAACTTTGCCCGAAAATCTTTTTTAATAAAATATTTTTCAGGAGAAATATAAAAATCATAGTAACGCACGCTCCTCCCTGCAAAATCCATGACCGAAGTGACTTATGTCACAGGGGTTTTAAAGTTTTTGTAAAATTAATTAAAAAATACAGGCCGGAATTTTTCCTTCATGGACATGTGCACACCTATAATGTAAACAGAAAAAACATTACTTATGCGGGCTCCACGAAAGTAATAAACTGCTATGGCCACAGGTTAATAGAGGTCTGATAAAATAGAGGTTTGATAAAATGGATGCTGAAATCAATGCGGAAGAAGTGAGCAAGATTAATTACTCCTTAGACGCTTTCGAAAGCGCAAGGTTCAGGTCGCTTCTGACCAGCCTGAAGTATTTTCTGGTGGGTCGAAATAATGAACTGCTCTCATTTGATAAATTAAAAAATAGCCTTGAGCTTCACAAACAAAGCCACCTCGGCATAAAAACAGTTAAAATAAAAGACATTGTAGGTAGCATTGACAGGTATCATGATTTCGACAGATTTTTTCTGCCGAAAAAGGCTCACCTCCAGCGCAGATGGGCAAAAATCCATAACCTCATGCTAAAAGATATTATCCTTCCGCCTGTGCAACTATACAAAATTGGTGGAGCATATTTTGTTCTTGACGGAAACCACCGGGTAAGTGCAGCAAAAAAGATTGGTGCAGAATATATAGATGCAGAAGTCACGGAATTTATTACAGATGTAAAAATTACTCCGGATATGGATCCCAGGCAGATATTTATCCTTGCTGAAAGGGAGAAGTTTTTAAACCTCACCGGACTTAAAAAAAGCCGGCCGGATATTAAGACAAGGATAACTGAGCCCGGGCAGTATGACCTTTTACTCGGCCAGATAAACAAACTCATGGTCCAGCTGAACGAAAGCAGAAAAGAGAATCAGCCCCTGATTACTTTCCAGGAAGCATCTGCAATCTGGTATGATAAAATCTATCTGCCGGCACTTGAAATTATAAAGGAATATGGCATACTTGAAAAATTTCCGAACCGTACAAAAACAGACCTTTATGTCTGGATAAATGAGCATAAAAGATTTTTAAGCTTAAAATATGGCAGGGAAGTCGTTATAAAATTTGCAGTTAATGATTTTCTCTCAAGGTACAGCAAAAATCCATTCAGCCGCTTTAAACTCAGACTGACAAAAGCAAGATTAAAGATCCTTGCTTATTTAAATAAAACTGGTAAAAAAAGGAAAATTTAAAAAATCAGACATCTGCTTTCACTTACTAAATATTTCAAACAACACCGGCTCGCAATTGCCGGCAGTATTTTATACACGCTGTTAAATAATATATCAGTAATAGCTATCCCATGGATATTAAAGCTTGCAATAGACAGCATAAAAGACTATCCTCAGACCCGTCCCCAGCTTTTATTATACGGATTTCTTATCCTGGCAGTGGCTGCAGTAAGCGGTATCTTCAGGTTTTATATGAGAAGGCTTTTAATAGGTGTGTCGCGCAGGATTGAATACAGCCTGCGGGCAGATTTCTTTTCACACTTGCAGGGGCTTGACCCCGCTTTTTTTGAAAATAACCGCACCGGAAGCATTATGGCCCTTATTTCAAATGACCTTGACGCCGTTAGAAACTTCCTGGGTCCGGGAATCATGAATTTTTTCAACACTGTGTTTGTTTTTATCTCCACTCTTGCTGTGATGTTTACTATAAATGTAAAGCTGACGCTTTTTGCGCTTATTGCGGTGCCCCTCCTGCCGCTAATCGTCAGCCGGCTGAGTGCCCGCCTGTACAAAACATTTAAAATCTCGCAGGAGCATTATGCATTTATGTCTGCCCGCACCCAGGAAAGCATTGCAGGAATAAAAGTCATTAAATCATTTACACAGGAGGCAAATGAAGTTGAAAACTTCGCTGATATAAACAGGCAGTATATCAGGAAAAATATGGACCTTGCCAGGGTCAGGAGCATTTTCTGGCCGCTCATGATACTGATAGGCGGGATAGGCTCACTGGTTGTGTTTCTTGTGGGCGGTATGCAGGTAATAAACGGGCAGCTTACACTGGGGCAGTTCGTACAGTTCAGTGCATACATACTTGCAATAACCTGGCCCCTTATTTCTCTCGGCTGGGTTATCAACCTCATCCAGAGGGGAGAGGTGTCAATGCTCAGGCTAAACAAGGTTTTTGCCATGCGGCCCGACATACGCCAGCCTGATAAACCTGCAGGTATCAAAAAGATCAGGGGAGATATAAGCTTTAAAAATGTCAGCTTTACATACCCAAAGCAGGACAGCTATGAAACCTATATTGCCGGAAGCAGCAAAGATAAAGCAGAAGCTAAGAACAGCAAAAGGACTGCTAAAAATTCCGGCAGGAAACCGCCGGAAAATCTCGGCACTGGTGCAGGTGTAGAAGTGCTTCACAATATAAGTTTTGACATTGCTGCGGGAACAAGGACAGGCATTGTCGGGTTTACAGGCTCAGGCAAATCAACCCTTGTAAACCTTATCCCAAGACTATATGACGCAAGCAATGGCTCAATCACTGTTGACGGCACAGATTTAAGACGCATGCCTTTAAAAACGCTTCGAGCCTCTATTGCATATGTGACCCAGGATGCATTTATTTTTTCAAAGACAATCAGGGAAAATATAATGTTTGGAAAAGAAGAGGAACTATATAGCCTGACACGGGAAGAGCTGGACAATAAAATAATATCAGCCTCAAAAATATCCCATCTTCACGAAGATATTGAGATTTTTCCGGAAGGATACAATACCATTGTCGGTGAAAGAGGCATAACCCTTTCTGGCGGCCAGAAGCAGCGCCTTGCCATAGCAAGGGCAATCATAACAGAGCCGCGGATACTCATTCTTGACGATTCATTCTCAAGCGTAGATACAAATACTGAAGAACTTATTCTCTCAGATATTAAGAAAATGACGAAAGACCTTACAGTTATAATAATCTCCCACAGGATTTCAACAATAAAGGACAGTGACTTGATAATAGTCATGGATGAGGGCTCAATAACTGACACGGGAACGCACAGGGAGCTTTTAAAAAAGTCAGCAATCTACCAGAAATTATATAAGAGACAGCAGCTTTCAGATGAGCTGCATGAGGAACTTTAGGCACATGAGCGAAAAAGAAAAAAGAGGCCACAAAGACAGGGCTTTTTATGAAAAAGATATCGAGGAAAAACAGCTTGACCGCAGGGTCGTCGGCAAGCTGCTTTTCTATGTGAGACCCTATAAATATCTTATGGCGCTGACTGTTTTTTTGCTGCTGATAATTGCTGCCCTTGAGATAATAGGCCCCTACCTTATTAAACTAGCTATAGATAAAAACCTTACACCCGGCAAAATGGATGGTTTTATATACCTTATAATACTTTTCGGGGCGGTAATGTTAGGAGAATTTTTTTTCAGGTTTATACAGCAGTACCTTACTGAATATCTGGGACAGAAAATCATGTATGACATGAGGATGAGTATTTTCAGGCATATCCAGAAAATGGAAATGTCGTTTTTTGACAGAAATCCTGTTGGAAGAGTGCTGACCAGGGTGACCACTGATGTCCAGGCATTAAATGAGATGCTCTCGTCCGGGATAGTGACTTTCTTTGGAGATATTTTCATGATTGCAGGTGTCATGATAGTGATGATGTCTCTTAACTGGAAACTCTCGCTTGTCACGTTTTCAGTGCTTACCCTCCTTGCAGTTGCCACTATTATATTTCGAAAAAAGGTGCGAATATCTTTTAAGATAATAAGGGCAAAAATCTCCAACATGAATTCTTATATACACGAAGCAATAACCGGCATAAATACGGTAAAGATTTTCAACAGAGAGGCAAAAAATGAGGAGGAATTTGACGGGCTCAATAAAAGCTATATGCTTGAATATTTAAAAACAATATTTTATTATTCAGTTTTTTTCCCTGTTGTCTCCTTTATAAGCACGCTCGCAGTCGCCCTGATAATCTGGTATGGGGGCGGAAAGGTGGTTGCCGGTTTTATTACTCTCGGCACACTTGTTGCATTTATCCAGTACATAGAAAAGTTTTTTCATCCGATAAGCGACCTTGCAGAAAAGTTCGGCATCCTTCAGGAGGCTATTGCTGCATCAGAGAGAATATTTAACCTTCTTGATGAAAAGCCTGCAATATTATCACCTGCGCATCCTGTAAAAGTCGAAAAAATCACAGGTGATATAAGGTTTGAAAATGTGTGGTTTGCATATGAGCAGGATAATTATGTCCTGCAGGATATTTCCTTTAAGCTTGACAGCGGAAAAAGCATTGCAATTGTAGGAGCCACCGGCTCGGGCAAGACTTCAGTGATCAATATTTTAAACAGATTTTATGATATAGACAGGGGAAACATTTATCTTGATGGCATTGATATCAGAAAATTTGATCTTACTGACCTTCGAAGGCACATCGGCATAGTCATGCAGGATGTTTTCTTATTTGCAGGCACTATTCTTGATAATATAAGGCTGGGCAACAGGGATATAAGTTTAGATGAGGTTATAAAAGCATCACAATATGTAAACGCACATAAATTTATAGAGAAAATGCCTGATGGATATAATACCGATGTCAAGGAGCGCGGCCAGATTCTTTCTGTTGGCCAGAGGCAGCTCATTGCTTTTGCCCGAGCTCTTGTATTTAACCCTGAAATTCTTCTTGTGCTTGATGAGGCGACGTCAAGCATTGACTCTGAGATAGAGGCTCTTATACAGGATGCCCTTGCAAAAATAATGAAGAACCGCACCACCATTGTAATTGCGCACAGGTTATCAACTATAAAGAATGCTGATAATATAATAGTTCTTACTCACGGGCGTATTGTTGAAAGCGGGACACACAGGGAACTGCTGTCATTAAAGGGGGTTTACTATAAGCTTTACAGGTATCAGTACCAGGTTTAAGCCTATGCCCTGCGATATTGTTCTGGATATTCTTTAATAAAACTTATCTTTTTGCAATTTATTTTATAAATAATACGTATAAAATAGTATTTTTATTGTATTATCCGATTTTTTCAAATAGGAGCATATATCAAATATTAGCATTGGATTATAGTGTTTCGGA